>JAVALV010000034.1:0-8130 GCA_032159055.1 Thermoproteota archaeon
TTATCTTCTTATCTAAATATACCTTACCACAATTCTCGCAGACTAGGGTGTACCCTACTCCCTTCTTTAGAGGTGCCCCACATACTGGACAGAAGCTGAGAATGACCCCCAGCTCTGGGGGGCCGTTCATAGTCACTGTAATTATTCCATTTTTTGTCGAGTTTATCTTAACCAGCAAGATATCACTGGGCCTGACCCCTAAGTTAGGAGGTTTTTTAGACATAACTGCTTGGACAGGAGGGTTCAACAGGGCCTTCCTAGGTTTTATTAGCGCCACTAAGTGAATGCTATATGAAGATCTATCAGCACTTCTCACTTCACCGAGAGCTATCTCTCCGGGTCTTAAGGGTAACACGGGCCTTTTAAATGGCCTAACTGATAATTTTATATCCTTCTCATATAAACTCCCTAAGTAAAGGGAGTAGAGGTTTCCATTCTCCTCTCTTATCCCCTCATTCGGAATGAATTCCTCAACAACTCCCAACTTCTCTCCCGGAACAACTATTCTTCTCTTCATGATACCACCTCAAATCTCAATATCTCAACGGGTATGCTGACCACATTCCTCCTGTGATAGTGGAATATTCTCCTCAAGGGAAAGGGCCATCTCTCGACATGGGTAAGCCTTGCTCCTCTCTTGGAGGCAAATTCTGCGAGAAATTCTGTATTACCTGCCGCGTGTATGGAGTAGATCACTCTAGAAACTTGGAACGCTTTATCCAAAAACCTGAGATCCATGTGCCTCTTGGCTATACCGAAGGGTGGATTTTGTAAGACGAGGTCAAAGCTTCCTTGGAATTTTTCTACATCCATCACAATGAACTCAGCTTTATCTTCAATTCCAAGCATCTTTGCATTCTCTTCAGCTATTTCCACTGCTTCAGGATCTATATCTATCCCAACAGATCTTTCAGCTCCATAAAGCACGGAACCTATGGCTAAAATACCGTTTCCACATCCTAGGTCAGCAACTTTCCTCTGTTCCAAGTCTCCCATCATCCAAGCAAGATGTATAAGGGATGCCGCTAGGTCTGATGGTGTAGTATGCTGCTCCAAGCTTGGCTTAGGGTTCTTCAATGCCATCAGCTGCTGCAACGTTATCTCAAGCTCCTTCTTGTCCCTGATCCTGAGATTTGCTTCCTCCATTTAGTCTGACCACTTCCACTCTAGTCATATGAGGTATCTTTAGCTTCGCAAGCCTTATACAGTACCTAGCCACATCTAAATACTCTTCATTGACTCTCAGAAAAAGTATGGTGCTTCCTCTCCTTATCTGGGCTGCTCTTCCATCAGGTTTCCCATAGGCAAGCCTCATACCTTTCTGTAGCCTCTCTGCCTTATGAACGCCAGCCATAGCATGTTTTCTTAATATATGATGCGGGTAGGGAACTACTTTAAAGAAATAATAATCATCAGAGGGTACTTTCTTTCTAAGCTGGGCCAGTATAGTCATTCTAGCTGCTTCCAGTGAGTTGCTTCTGACCTGAAAGCTGGCATCAGCGACTAGCCTAACCTCGTAATCAAAGTCTCCGTGCACGTTTCCATGATCAAATTTATTTATCTTGCTGTAAGGTAGGCTCTTAATATATTCCTTTCTCGTGTAAGGCCTTTGTAGTGCCCTATAGTTTCTAGCTGGTCTTAGAGACATATCATACCACCTTCACCAACTTCTCCCTAATCGCCTTTATAATCCCTACTAGATATATGGCTTCATTATCAGATACTCCACAGGGGAACGTTCTCTCCATGATCCTCCTCACCAATGGAAGGGCCCTCGACTTCTTATGCTCCGCTAAGTCAAGGGTCTCCAATATATCCTTTATATAGCTGAGTATTAGATCCCTTACTTCCCTAGAGACGGGCCTCTCCTTGAATCTCGAGGAATCTCTAAAGGCAAGGAAGAACTCATAAAGGAAGATAGATGTAGCATTTGCTAAGTTCAATGCAGGATATTCCCTGCTGGATGGTATCGTAGTTACTATATCACAGCGAGCTAATTCCTCAGTAGTTAGCCCCGTAGATTCGCGCCCCATTAATAACCCATAAACCGCATCCCACCTAATCTCCTTAACTAGATCCCTTATGGGAATGGCTCTCCTGTCTAATGAATACTTGCTGACCCTAGCTGTAGTTCCTATAATTAGATCTATATCCCTTCTTGCCTCATCCAAAGTAGTCAATATTTCTGCATTCTCCACAACATCCCTCGCATGCATAGCTGCCGCCAACGCCCTATCAAATGATTCGAACATCGGCCTGATTATCCTAAGTTTCTTGAAACCGAAATTCTTCATTGCTCTAGCGATCATACCGACATTATCTGCTTTCTCAGGTTCCATTAGGATCAGTATGAGATCTGGCATCCAATTAAACCTCAGATAAAGATAAAAAAGATCACCTACACTTTGACGGAAAAAGGGGCCCATGATGCTAGAGGTATTTAGGGAGAGCATCTCAGGTTTAATGAATGGGATTGCTGAGAAGGCCGTTATTCTAGGGATAAATGCTAATATAGTAACTATATTAGGGCTTATCACTTCTACAATCGCTTTCTATGTATTATATATGAAGAACAGCATCCTAGGTGGTCTCCTTATATTGGTAGCTGGATTCTTTGACATACTGGATGGAGCTGTGGCCCGTAAAATGAATAAGGCGGGTATAGTCGGATCTTTCTTAGATTCCGTAGTGGATAGAGTAGAGGATGGACTCATTCTATTTGGAATGGGGATTTATTCAGGAGATCTGCTAATGGGAGCTTTAGCCATACATGCATCCATGTTAGTGAGTTATATCAGGGCGAAGGCCGAGTCTTTAGGTATTAAAGGAACCCAATATAGCTTGATAGGTAGGGCGGAGAGAATAATATTGGCAGCCCTATTCTGCTTAGCTGGATATGTAGAAGCCGGGTTAGTGATCATAGCTATTTTAAGCTATCTAACCGCGGCTGAGAGAGCGAGTATCTTCTTCAAAAATAGTGCAAAAGCTAAAGAGGAGAAAAATGAGTAATAGCTGCTCATAGGGTATCCATGTATTCCTCTGCCTTGGGTATTTCCTCTTTCATGCCCTTCCTTCTCCTTATTTCCATTATAACCTGTTCCATGAGGCTCTTAGGCAGAGGTTCCCAGTGAGAGAATTTAGTTTGCCAGAAGGCTCTACCGCTGGTAACGCTTCTCATTTCATTACTGAAGCCTCCTAAGGTCTCTCTTACAGGTATGTATCCTTTGATTATGCTTATTCTTCCTCTCTCTTCCACGCCCAATACCTTTCCCCTCTTCTGCGATATTAGAGAAATTACCGATCCTATGAGCTCTGGTGGTGTAGATACTTGCATCTCATAGATGGGCTCTAGGAGTACAGGATCTGCGCTCAGCATAGCACCAAATATCGATCTCCTTATAGCGGGAGTTAACTGAGCTGGGCCTCTATGAGCAGGATCTTCGTGTATCATGGCATTAACGAGTCTTATCGCAACTCCCATAACGGGTTCACCAGCGAGGGGTCCCTCTCTCATGACCCACATGAATCCTTGCTTGAGGATTTCCCTGACCTCGTCTAATCTCTGCACTCCAACAGTCCTGTTTATGAAGAGGTTATAATTCTCCTCATCTATCTTCCAGACATTCCTGGCATCGTCTGTATCCATTCCTCCCTCTTCTCTAAGTATTTTAGCGATGCTCCTGCTGTCCATTCTCTCATTAATTTTCCTTTCCCTGATCAGCTCTATGACGTTTTCATTAAGGGGTGATGCCGTCACCCACAGCCTGTTTAGCTTATTTGGAGATTTAGCTAACACCACATCACTAGATCCTTTGATGCTCTCTCTATAAACAACTGTAGGCTCACTGACATCGAACTCAAGTCCCGCTTTCCTCACTTCGTAGAGCGAGATCTCAAGGTGAAGCTCTCCGGTTCCCTTCAGGAGGATTTCACCTGTTTCTTGATTATGTAGCATCACGAGATTTGGATCCTGAAGTGTTAGCTTCCTCAGGGTATCTATGAGCTTAGGAAGATCCTGTGGATTCTTTGCCTCTACTGCTACAGTAACAACAGGTTCCGTTACATATCTTATGGCCTCAAATCCCTGTAGAACCCTGTCCTTTATTTCAGAAGCTATGACTGTCTCTCCAGAACTCGCCGATGTCAATCCGAGGATGGCTGCTATATTTCCTGCAGGTATTTCTTCCATTCTCATCCTATAAGGGCCCATGTATATGCTCGTCTGCTGTATCTTCTGCTTTTTCTTTGCATTCAGCAAATAAACCTCTTCTCCCTCTCTGAGGGTACCGCTGAAGACTCTTCCAGTTACAACTATCCCTGCGTGAGGATCTATTTTAACGGCATTAACTCCCACTATTAGGGGACCGTCCGGATCGCAGGATGAGAGGGCTCTTATGATCTCCTCATCGTGCTTGTCCTTCCAGAGCCTATCGACCCTGTAAGGCTGGGCCTCTATGGGGCTTGGAACATGAAGCGTAACCATATCCAGTAAAGCTTCATGAACTGGTAGCTGTTTCCTCAGTATAACACCGTCAGGATCCTCTGCGTAGGAGCTTATTATATCGGAGAACCTGATCCCCTTCTGCATCGCTATTGAATTTGTGAGTCCCCACCCATGAAGGGCTGATCCAAATGCGACACTATCGTTATCCCATCTAACCTTCCACTTATCCTTAAACTCCGGTTCGGCATAGGCATCTATAAGGTTATTGAACTCTCTTATTATCCTGAGGATTTTTTGTTGTACTTCTTGGGGGCTCAACTTGAGCTCTTTGATCAGTCTATCGACCTTATTTATGAAGAGAAGAGGCCTTACCCTTTCCTCTAAAGCTTGCCTAGTTACAGTTTCCGTTTGAACCATGACCTCCTCTACAGAGTCTACTACTACTATAGCCCCATCTATTACTCTTAGAGATCTGGTTACGTGACCAGTGAAGTCTATATGACCAGGGGTATCCACTAAATTTATCGCATATTCTCTTCCATCCTTCTGATAGTAAAGGGATATGTTAGCTGCCTTTATCGTAATGCCTCGAGCTTGCTCTATCTCATGATAGTCAAGAGCTCGCATCTCACCAGCCATCTTATCGCTTATCATGCCGGCAGCAGATAGCAGGTTATCGGAGAGAGTGGTCTTGCCGTGATCGACATGAGCAATAATGCCTATGTTTTTTATGTTCCTAGGATCTTTCATAAGCTCTTGCAGATGCTCTATAACCTTCTTATACTTCTGCAAATTCTATCACCTACCGTCATGGGTTCCTTCACACTGGAGTTAAAAAGATTAAGGACCGATCTCAATTAAGCAATTTCATGTCAATCCATATTCCCGCCATGCCTACAGGACTCGAAAGGTTAGGAGTACATTTTAAGCATTTAAAGGAAATTTACGCCGGCTTAAGAGGGACCTCCTTATGTAATTGCCTTGCTCACTCTCTTATGTGCGAGGAATCAATGCTTGCCTCAGCGCCGTATCCAATGAATACAAGCTATCCAGAGAGGAAGTACAGGTCACATTAGGCAGAACCTCTCGAGTACTAAGGTTAAGGTAAAGGAAGAACTCTTAATTCCTTAACTTAGGCTTCTTTAGGAGTTATATTCTGTTTATTTCCAATTTTTTTACTTATTAATTCGTTGATTTAGGGATGAATTATTTGCAGTATTCAACGGAGTCTGGGTAGATGCCCTGAGCCTTTTTAAGGGAGATGAGGGCTCCAAGATGGGAGATGATAGAAATTGTCCACCAGTCCTAGTCACTACTACAGGCTTTTAGGCCTCCATCGTAATCCGTTTCTTAGATCATCCATAATAGAACTAGAGGATCCCAGTGCTATATTCAGTAAGCAGTGGGTGGATGATATACTAGATTCCCTCGCCGCCGAGGCAATGTCCGGTGTCGCATCTGCGTTTGTCGCATTAACTGGGCCGCCTGGGTCAGGCAGAAGCTTGAGGTTACATCTCCTAAATTATTCTTACACGAAGGCTGATTTAGAGGCTATATATCAGGAGGTATCTGTAGTAGAGGGACCCGATGTCGTGGACGACCTACTAATTTCATCCTATGAGAGATCAAGGAGCGTGGCTAAGGCATTGAAGAAGGTCTTACTCGGGATGCCTGAAGGCCTGACAGATGAGGAGCTTATTCAATTGAAATCTTCCCCTGCAGATGCCGGTAAAATGATAGTTAGGGCGTTAGACTCCATAGCCCCTTCTGCTCTTTTACTAGATGATGTCCATAACATGATGTACGCTGATGAGAGGTGGTCCTTCTTCTTCTTCGAAATGATAAGGGAAGTCGTATCCTTAATGCCTGAGGGTATATTAGTCGTCATGGCAATGAGCGACGAGTCTTATGAGGAACTAGATAAGAAGTTCCCTGCTTTAACTTCAAGGATACATGAGAGAATATCATTACCACCTTTAACTGACGAGGAAGCTGTAAGCTTAGTATCGAAGAGACTAAGTAGGTTTAGGGCGAGAGAACCTGAATCCCCTCTAGATCCTCTCACCGAAGAGGTAGTGATATCTGCTAATAGAGTAGCCGAGGGAAACCCATCAAAGCTTCTAGATCTTTTATCTAAGAGTTTGGATGTGGCAGTTATATTGGGTAGGAATAAGGTCGATATGTATGTCTTCGATAAGGTGTTAGATGCCGACAAAGAAGTAATGGATTATGTGAAGAGAGCTCCCCAAAAGATGAGGAGAGAGCTAGAGTTAATATTGAAATCCTTCAATGGGGGTCCTGTAGATCTAGAAAAGGTCGCGATAGAGGCAGAAATACCTATTTCTCTGGCTTATTCTCGATTGGAGGCTCTGGTAGTGACGGGCTTACTGGAGAAGGATAAAAATGGTAGATATTTCGTGCCTAAAGAGTATCTGAGAGCTACTTCTACTCAGGAGAAGAAGGAAGAAGAGAAAATAGAGAAGCCTAGGGAGAGAAAGACCAGAAAGAGAATTTCTAAAAGCGTTTTAAAGCTAAAAAGGATTAGAAGAGGATTATGGGGCCTATGAAGTAGAGTCGCTGGGATAGCTTTCATGTAACGATTTTTTAACTTAAGGCTGATACCTCTTTAGGGTGATTTATTGGATCCAAGTGAGATAATAGCTCGTGCTAGGAACGAGGGTAGGAAGTTATTATTGGAACATGAGGCTAAATCATTGATTTCTTATTACGGTATTCCTACTACGAAGGTAAAAGTTGCTGAAAATGAAGAGGAAGCTGTAAAAGCCGCTAACGAGATAGGATACCCAGTTGTACTTAAGATAGTATCCCCAGATGTAGTCCACAAGAGCGATGTAGGAGGGGTTAAGGTCAACCTAAAGAGTGAGGAGGAAGTGAGGAATGCTTACAGGTCCATAATAAGCTCTGTTAAGGAGAACGTCCCTAACGCTAGGATAGTTGGTGTGCTTATCCAGGAATTCGCTCCTCCAGGCCTTGAGCTGATAATAGGCCTCATTAGAGACCCTCAATTCGGTCCTACAGTAATGTTTGGTTTGGGAGGCATTTTCGTGGAGGTATACAGGGATGTCTCCTTTAGAGTCGCCCCCCTCACAGAGGAAGATGCTGACTCCATGATAAAGGAGATCAGGGCGTATAAATTGCTAACCGGATTCAGGGGAATGGAACCTGTTGATCTAGAATCCCTTAAGGATGCGCTAGTGAAAGCTGGTCAAGTGGGTCTGGATAATGATGATATCTCGGAGATGGATTTGAATCCTGTGATAGCATATCCTAATGGTCTTAAGGTTGTCGATGCGAGGATAGTACTGAGGTGATCCTATGGCCAGAAAGATATCTGAATTATACGACATGCAGGTTTATACGAGTGACGGTCAGTATATAGGGGTAACTGAAGATTTCGTTTTTGACGATGTAGAAGGCAGATTAGCCGCTTTGGTAGTATCTACTGGTAGAAGAGGGGAGAGGAGAACAATCCCCTATGATTCAGTAAAGGCCTGTAAGGACATATATATCGTACAAGTGTAGCTAAAAAGAAGTGATTAGTGGCGCGAGAAGATTATTTTCCCCTGAATTTAGGTTTTCTTTTCTCAAGGAATGCGTTAATGCCCTCTTTCGAATCCTCTGTCGAGAATATAAGACCAAAAGCTAGTGATTCTATATCTTGAGGA
>JAVALV010000035.1:0-2732 GCA_032159055.1 Thermoproteota archaeon
GAATTGCCTTGCTTACTAAGAGAGAGATTCCGAATATTATCAATATTATGACAGTTTGAGCTCCTATTATCTCTCCTGCCAACGTGGGTTTCTTTACGATTATACCTGCCTTGCCCATTATGAGCAGAAATATTAGAACCAGCATGAATACCATTGTAGCTAATGAGAGGTAAGGCTTCAGCTCCTTATTCACATATTCTCTCCCCTTCTTTTTCAGTAGGGGATACCTAGTCAGCTGACCTGCCAAGAATGGTACTACTAGGGCATAGACTATGGATATGAGAACCTTATCGATTGGAACACTGACTGATGCTAGATGTCCGTAGAGACTTAGGTAAAGGGGAGCTATGGGTATTGCCCCTATTAGGCTTATTATTACTAAGGCGGTAGCTAGCTCTATGTTCCCTTCCGCTATAAGGACATAGCCCACTGAGGCGCTAGAAGCAGGAACGACGTTTGAAGCTAAATATCCCAACTGAAGATTATGGTTTTCTAGGATGCCCGAGAGCAGCATAGCTAGAAAGGGTGCTAGTATGAATATGTAAGCAACTGTTGAGAGAATTGCTTTATGATGCTTAAATCCCTTGGCTAACCCGTCTGTCCTGAGCTGTATCATTGAGGGATATAGGGTGAGTATAGCAAATGTTAGAATCAGGTTCTTTAGGAGGATCTTGTTCGCACTTATAGAGCCTTTTATGAGGTAGCCCACTATTACTCCAAGTATCAGCGAGAGGATCGTGTATAGGAGGAAATACCTTCTTACGTGAGCATAGAGGTGGACTAACAATTTCCCCCACATATTATCACTAATTGACTAACTGGTCAGTCAATAATAAAATTTTCTAATCATGGATATTAACCGATAGGTAGGATATAATATACGATAATATGATATGGATGAAAAATGAGGTTATTATATATTATTAAATAATGGAGAATATGATGAAAATTAGCTTTTTTCATTTAGGTGATTCCGAGTGCCTTAAGCAGCAGGTGTGTAACTTCACTAGGGGATTCTAGAGCAGCATTATGACCTGAAGAAGGTATCTTCATAAGTACAGCAGAATTTCTATTTGCGTAACCCTCTAGATACCTCTTATTGATTACCTTATCATGTTCCGGGATTAATAGGACAACATCTGTGTCTGGTTGTGGATCGGGAAGCTTAACTCCCGAATTCTGCATTAAAACCTCGGAATAAATTTCCGAGGAAGATTTGGCTGATTCTCTATAAACGAATTCGAGTAGTTCCCTCGATGGTTTATGAAAGAGTCTCTTAGGTATGATATATTTTCCTATAGGTGTTTTTAGGAGAACTACCGTCGCCAAAAGTTGTATCCCTGATGGCATCTCATGAGTTGGAGATAAGAGGATGATTTTCTTTGCCGGTAAGCTGTAAGAGGCAATCACTGCTATTATACTACCCATACTGTGGCCTACTAAATAGGGCTCCCTTAGGGATAGAGCTTGAGCAAGCTCGACAACATCTTCAGCCATTCTATCTAACTTGTAGTTTCCAGGTAAGGGTTTATCGGAATCCCCATGCCCCCTGAGATCTAGAGCTATTGTCAAAGCCCTTTTTGAGAGGGATTCCATCTGGTAATGCCAGAAGTTTCTCGTAGAGGCCCATCCATGGATAAAAATTATTGGACGGCCTTCACCCCTAACTTCATAGGATATCCAGAAACCATCACTGGTTTTGAAGCGTTTCACGGGTTAAGGAGCTTGGCCTCAGATATAAGCATTCGTCATGATCTAACTAGTGGTTCAAAAATTCATGGCAAGAGCTTTGAGAACTTTACCGCTAATTGCTTTGCTTCAATCTCTCCAAGGCTTCCCTCACGCTAATCCCGCTTAGCTCTACACGCCTTATCTTCATCTCATCTAGAGCTACTAATGCATTAGGTCCGAAGGCACCAGCAACAGCGACATCAACTCCCTCATTCACTAGCTTTTGAACTACCTTTATCGCTGCGCCGCTCCTAGCCTTGGCTCCCGGGTTCTCCTCTACTCTGACGTTCTTCACATCGTTTCCATCTAAGTCAACAATGATCAAGTAAGGTGCCCTCCCAAATCTGCTACTTACTTCAGCATCGAGGCCCTTATCATCCTCGCAAACGAAGGCTACTCTCATGACTAATCCCGTAGGTCTGGAGGAGCTTCAAGCTATAAATTGATCGGTTATATTGAAGGAAATTGAAATGTCCCTCGTTACTAGTTCCAATACCTCTCTTGAGCTTCTTTCTGCGGGATCAAGAGAAAAACTAATGATGGATGTGATCAGGGCTCTTCCTCATATCTCGGATCTTTGATCACCAATCTGTTAAGTTCTTGATCGCTCAGGTCCTTCGTTTCGCCAATAACTTCATCCAGTATTGATCTGACCTCGTCAGGTAATTCAGGAGGTTGGCACTTGTATCGAAAACATTTCTCCTCCTCAACCTTCTCAATGCAGCCATCCTCCTCCAGTTTATCGATTAATTCCTTTATTTCCTCTATGTAAAAGCCGAATTTTTCCTTGACATATGTGAATTCGGTTAATCTATGACCCCTTCTCTCCAGAGAGAGCCATTCGGCCATGAGCAGTATCCTAGATATTCTAAACGGATGAGCGCATCCCAAGGAGGAGAAAAGATATGATACTAAATCCCTCTCATTCATCAAATCACCCTGAGAGCTAATTCCTTTCTCAGGAAACCGCAAAGTCACCAAATTAAAATTAATGCTTTCCA
>JAVALV010000036.1:0-2615 GCA_032159055.1 Thermoproteota archaeon
AAGTACGGGTCTAATGTAGCTGTGATAGCGGATGGAGGAGTAAGGGGACCTGCTGAGGCTGCAAAGTCCTTTGCTGCTGGAGCTGATGCTGTGATGCTTGGATTCGCCCTAGCTGGAACGAAGGAATCCCCTGGATCTCCTCTCATAGTTGGTGGTAAAATGTACAAGGTTTACAGGGGAATGGGAAGCCCCTCAGCTAGGTCGAGGAGATTCGTTCTGGACAGATATAGTAGACCCTCTAAAGATATAGCTGAAGGAATTGAAGGGCTCGTTCCATACAGAGGAGATGCTACCACCGTTATAGACAAATTCGTAGCTGGATTAAAAGCTGCTTTCGGATACGTGGGAGCAGCAAATATACATGATATGAAAGCTAAAGCTAGGATGGCTCTTGTCTCACCAATAGGCACTAGAGAGATAGCTCCTCATGACGTTAAGCCTATGGACCGCCTTCCCCACATTTAGGCGCTTGGGTTTTTCTATTTGCCCTAAATGCCCGTTACTGATTGTTCTCACTATGAGTTAAAAGAATTGACATTTTATTGTATTACTAAAATAGTTAGAATATATATTAACTATTTACTTATCATAATTATGATAAAAGCATCATTACTTAATATATTTAAAGATTTTAGAATATTTGCTCTAATATATGGACAGCAATGTTTATAAAGGGGGTGGTGGATGCACACGGCTGAGTTGAGGTAAATGCAAGGTCTTCAAGATATCATAATGGCTCTAAGAGACCTATGGCTGACAGTTCGAGTTACCATACCTAAGATACTGGCAGCTGGAATAATCCTGCTGGTAGGATACGTGATAGGAAGATTAACTGATATGCTGATAAGCGGATTCCTGAGGAAGTTCATAGGGCTTGATAGGTGGATCAAAAGGAAGGGATTAATGGAGGAATTGTATGGAATAAGTCCATCTGGAGTAATCGCTGGTCTGATCAAATGGTATATCTATTTCCTCTTCATAGGAATAGCTGCCGAGAACATGGGATCTGGAATTTTAGTGGATTCAGTTAGGTCCTTTGTTCAATACTCACCTAAATTACTGGCAGGAATATTCCTGATATTCATAGGTCTTGTAGTTGGTGCCTTATTGAAGAAACAGGTCATATCATCAACTGTAACAGGAAAAGGGATTGTAGGATCTATCCTAAAGTTCGGGAGCGTCTTTGTTTTCACCATAGTTGCCCTTTCTACAATGGGGATAGAGGTAAGTCTCTTAGTGGAGATAACTGTAATAGCCGTTGCAGCAATCACAATATCCACAGGGGTTGCTTTAGGAATAGCAGTAGGTCTAGTCTTGAAGGATGAGTTGAGACCTTATATCAAATCGGCTTTGAGGGAAATGTTGAAGGGTGAAAGTGAGAGGAAAAATGGAGAGGTGGAAAACGGCCTCTATCCCTCATAGGTTTATCTCATCGATAATATATCAGCTAGCTCCCCTAGCTGTCCTAGATTATGGAGGAGGGCCGGAGCAACTTTCTCTCTCATTCTTTCTCATGTATATAGGATTGATGCTAGGTAACATAACTTGGACTAAGGCCCTATCTCCTAGACATCGCCACTCCATTGGCATTCCACTAGGTCACCTAGCCCTAGCTATACCTCTCCTCACCCTGACAGTTAGGAACGTGTATTTCGCTTTAATTTCCTCCTTTCTAATAGCATTTATCTCACCAATTTCCTACTTTTCGGGTTTATTTTATGCATATGATGAATTGGGTGATTCTTCCACTGCCTCATCGTCTTATGAATCAGTTTCTGGGTGGGCTTGGTTCTCCGGACTAGTTGCTGGTGGATTAGCTCTAAACTTCTTAGATATTAGTACCCTAGCTTTAGTTGGAATAATCTTGAATTTAGCTCTATTTCCGATAATAATCGCGTCGCTAAAGATAAATGTAGTTAAGATCCTCAAGAGGATGTATGAAGAAGAAATGGGAGTGCTCCCTATAATAGAAGAGGGGCTAGAAGCCGTCCATAGAGCGGAAGAGGAGGCTTTAGAGTGGACTCTAGCCAAAATGTCGAGAGCTACCAGAGGAACGCTCTTTCAAAGGCCGTCTTACCTACTCCTTGGTATCCCGAGGAGGGGGGCTCCATTCAGCCTTAAGATCTTCTTGGTCTTCATTGGGCTCGGCCTTGCTTATCCGCAGCTAATTGGTGTACAAAAGATCCTAGGGCTTAACAACTCTGAAATATTTATGCTATCTGCTCTAAGTTCTTTAACCTCCAGTATATTTTATTCAAAAGCTGGTAGAGGGGAGGAGATCAAGAACCTGAATTACTCGGTCATGACGAGGTCCTTAATGCTCTTAAGCGTACCCATTGCGATCATGAAGCTGATTCCACCTTTGGGATATTTCATAGCATTTATGATCCTAGATGGAGCCACTTGGTCATTTATACTGGTCTCTATATCTAGAAGAGGCCTTAAGGTTTCTCTTGAGTACCTAGGCCGAGTGAACTTCATTAGATCACTGGGCTGGTCTATTGGAGCCCTACTTGGAGGATTTACATCAGAGCTCATAGGTTTAGATGGTCTTTATGTAATATCTGCAGCTCTCATCATACTTGCTTCCATGGTAAAAACTAGGAAACTGGAGT
>JAVALV010000037.1:0-2527 GCA_032159055.1 Thermoproteota archaeon
AATCAGGAGGTCCAAGAAGACGGGTATGCCTAGGGAGGTGCTAATAGAAGGAATGGCCATCGGCTATATTAGATCTAGTGATGGCGTATTCATACCTAGTTTATATGGAGCTAAGCTTATGCTTAAGATCTTACCACCACCAACTGCTAGGGCTGTGATAAAAGAAAAATTTGCGGAAACAGTGGCTAGGGGAACCACTGTCTTTGTAAAAATCTTTAAGTTAGCAGATCCTTTAATCAGACCTAAGAGCGAAGTGCTCGTAGTAAATGATAAAGATGAGCTCCTAGGTACGGGTAGGGCCCTGCTATCGGGGATGGAATACAAGGAATTTCATCCAGACCATCCCTTCATTGCTATAAGGAGGCACGTTAAACCTAGATCGGAAGAAAAGCTTCAAGAAGGAGGCTAGTGGCCTTCTCCTTAACAGAAGAATCTACATTCACCAAGATCATTCCTAGATTCGGCTGTCCGTACACCATAAGCCATCCATCTGGTGCCAGTATAACTGAGGGGAATCCAAGGAGGTCCTCTTCTCCCTCAACGATTATGGCCACCTTGAATCCGACTAGAGCCATACGGATAGCTAGATGTATTGTATCCCATGAGATCGAAGTTATGGTTCCTGGAGGGTTCTTGGAAGTTAAAATCACGTATCCATTTAAAAGTCTGACAGTTGAACAATTATCTTCCCTTTTCTCCCTCAGATCTATTATAGCTATGTTTGGGGGTTTCCCCATGTTAATGAGAGACGCTGTTACCCTGTCTCCAACTGCAATTATCTTCTTATCGCCTATATCTGATATATCTTTATATAATTTTCCCTTTATTTCCATTATTTTTTTTCTATATTCGCTCTTAAGATATACATCACGGAGCAGTTTACCACGATCTTCAGATAGGTATTGTTTAGAAACCATATGAACCAATTAACTATAGATGTTCCTAATATTAGATGCGCTGGCTGCTGGCGAAGGAAGAAGGCTTTCATCTTTAGACGTGATAGGAACCGGTCCTAGGACTATTGCCGGGTTATTAGAGATGCTTAATGTCCCTTACAAGATAATGAGGATAGAAGATTATCTAAGATCCAAGCAGAAAGGATTCGATGTTCTCCTTGTGAGCGCTATGAGCATGGATGAGCCAGCGGTAAAGAAAGCTGTTAGGGGATTTAAAGGACCTAAGATCTTGGGTGGTCCCATAACATCCGAATTGAGCGTAGTAGGTAAACTGAATTTCAATCTTGGGATATGGGGAGAAGGAGAGCTGGCTCTCGAGATGCTCCTAAAGAAGGGGCTATCCTCTGGTTCCATCCCAGATAACTTAGAAGGAATACCGAACTTGGTATTCCCTGATGGTAAGTTAACTAAGATCTCTTATCTAAAATCCCAAGACATGCGCAGATTTAGGCCTTCGACCGAAGCAATAAGGTTTTATAACACTATTCCTCACTACAAGAGCGCTAGAGTTTATGTAGAAGTAGTGAGGAGCTGCTCTAATTTTAATAGGCCCAAGATAGGAGCTTCGCTAGATATATGTGGGGTTTGTCAGGCTTGCTATGAACAAGACCTTAGGAAGAGACTTATATGCCCTCAAAACATACCCCCCGGATGTGGATACTGCTCTATTCCATACCTTTATGGTACACCTAAGTCCAGAGATGTAGATTCTATACTTAGTGAGATAAGGGCTCTCGTTAGATTGGGAGTTAAAAGGATAGTATTGAGCGGCGCCGATTTCCTAGAGTATGGCAGGGAATACCTTGTAGATGGTCCTTTAACACATCCCTCCATACCAAGGCCCAATATGAAAGCCCTAAAAAGCTTGCTAGAAGGAGTTAAATCAATATCAGATGAGTATGATGTCTTCTTTGAAGCTGAAAACGTAAAACCCTGCTTAGTAGATGAGGAAGTAGCCTGCTTGTTAGGAAAGTATCTCAGAGATTCTCCAATACACATTGGCGTTGAAACAGGAGATCCTGATCATGCAGAAGCGATAGGAAGACCTTGTGGACCAGAAGATTCGTTAAGAGCAATAAAACTACTTAAGGAAGCTGGCTTGAGACCTTACGCCTATTTCATACATAGCTTACCAGGGCAAACGAGGAATACCGCTAGAAATACAATTAAGGTTATGTATGAAACATTTAGGCTAGGATCAGAAAAAATAACAGTTTATAGGTTTAGGCCGTTACCTGGAACTGCCTTTGAGGGTTATAGGGTTAAGGTAGATAGATATTCCAAGGAGATCGCTAGAACAGCTATAGATCTGAACAAAAAGAGAAAAAGAGAGTTATTAGGAAGAAGACTTACCGCTATAATTGCTCCATCATATAGGAGAGGGAGTATATATGCCTATCCAATTAAAGGAGGTCCTGTCATCAAAATAAAGACAAGAAAACGCTTCAAGGTAGGAGATGTCCTAACTGTCAGGATAATTAAAGTCTTATCAGATAGATTGGTGGAGGGATTACCGGAGAGCTAAATAGCAAATGTGGGGCCGCCGGGATTTGAACCCGGGACCACCAGCG
>JAVALV010000038.1:0-4357 GCA_032159055.1 Thermoproteota archaeon
TTGCATCAGCGTGGTGAGGTGAAATGGATCTAGAGGAATTGAGGGAGAGAGCTAAAAGGGCCCTGGACAAGCCAGCTAGGTACGGTCCGGATCTCGACATCTCAAGCTTCCCACAACCACCAAAACCCAAATCTCCCCAAGATATCTTGAAAAGGAGCTCTCATGTGTTAGCGAGCATTGGGATAGATCCCACGGGGAGAAAGGGTTCTGGAGCATACATCCAAGTGGATGAGGAGCCGGTGGAGCTCAGGACCAATGTGGAAGGGGTGAGGGTTCTCACACTTAGTGGAGCTATAAGGGAAGGTCTCGTGGAGGATTACTTCTGGAAGGCCATACCAGTCGATGAGGACAAGTACACGGCCGCTGCCGAGCTATTTGGAAATCACGAGGGGTATGTGATAATTGCTGAGAGGGGGGCCAAAGTGAGGAGGCCCATCTACACATGCCTCCTGATGTCAACCCCAGGAAGCATACAGGCACCTCATAACATAATAATAGTGGAAGAGGGGGCTGAGCTACACGCAATAACTGGATGCCTTACTATGATGGAATCGCCTGGGCTTCACGCTGGCGTTTCAGAGTACTACGTTAAGAAGGGAGGGAAGCTCACGTACACGATGATACATGAGTGGAGCGAGCGCACCCATGTCAGGCCTAGGACAAGCGTTATCGTGGAGGAAGGAGGGCAATATGCCAGTTACTACATCAATTTGACGCCGACAGCCAGCCTTCAGACGGATCCCAAGGTCTATCTCATGGGAGAAGGAGCGAGAGCTTACCTATCCTCTGTTATAGTGTCGAAGGGTAATTCCATCATGGATATAGGGGGGACTGTGTATCTGAAGGCCAGAAACACGTCCGCTGAGATAGTATCCAAGTCAGTTACGAAGGATAGGGCTGAGGTAATAACTAGATCCCTCATATCGGCTGAAGCCCCCGGCTCCAAGGGACATATAGAGTGCGACGGTCTCCTTCTCTCCAAGTCTTCCAGAATATTGACCCTGCCTTCCCTAGATGCTAAAGTGGATGACGTACAACTTTCTCATGAAGCAGCTGTTGGTAGGCTCAATGAGGATCAGATATACTACCTGATGACCAAGGGCTTCTCTGAGAAGGAAGCGGTAGACATGCTCATCAAGGGCTTCATGGAGATTAAGCTAGAAGGGTTACCTAAACCATTGGTTAGGCAGATAGAGGCATCAATAGAAATGGCAGCTGCAGGGCTATAGCTAACAGCAATGCGATCCTATTCCCATTTAGAATGAAAAATAAAGTTGATCGACTGGTCCGGTGTTTTCATCCTATTATTCTTTTTACCTCTATCAACAGCTGCTATTAAGAGATGAGTAAATAAAAGAAAGATGAATAATAGCGGGATCATCCGCCTCATACCCTTTACTCTCGATCGAGAGGAAATTTGGTACCTCTTCCTAGTTACCACTTGAATTTCCCTCGCATACCGCCATCATATCCATTCATGTAAACTAATACCTACCTTGCCTGTTTCAACTAAGTAGTATGCAGAAAGGAGACTACTTTTAAAAATATAGCTGAAACTAACTTAAGGGAATTACTGTGGCAAGCCTATTGCACAGGGAAATTTTGCTTCTTGCAGGAGGAGTTCTCCTAGCGGCTCTGATCGTATTCTCAATCTCTTCCGCTATGACCTTATCCCTACCCAAAAAGGCAAAAGCAATTGTAATATTCAGGATGGATGATCCCCAACCATCATGGCAGTTCGATAAGCTGAGGAGGGCTGTAAACCTCTTCATTGAGGAGAGGGTTCCCGTGACTTTGGGAGTGATTCCGAAAGTGATGAACAGGTCTACTGTCCTAGAGAATGAGCCCTTCCTATCATACATTAGAGAGTTGATATACCTGCATGGTGACCTCATAGAGATAGCACAGCACGGTTTAACCCACCTCCCCCTATCGAAAGTGGGAGGGGCAAGTGAGTTCGCTGGCCTTCCCCTTAACAAACAGGAGAAGATGATGAAGGAAGGGAAGGCAATTCTCAGCTCTATGGATCCTAGAGTTAAGATAAGGAGCTTCATACCTCCCTTCGATACCTTCGATAACAACACGTTAGAAGCTGCAAGAGATCTTGGATTCATTGTATTTTCAGCCATGTATGATGAGGATTCTGCGAGGATAGGGGAACCCTACCTAGATGATGGATTGGTTATAGTGCATGCCTCACAATCCCTCACGAAGAATTGGGAGACGGGAGCCACTAGAAACTATGAAGAGCTCAAAAAATCGTTTGATGCTGTTTATAGGAAGGGAGGTGTGTTCGTCCTTGAAATGCATTACTTCCGCTTTGATGAAAGGAATACTGAGGTTATTAGAAGGCTCATACATTACATGAAGGGGAAGGATGTCGCTTTCATGAAGCTCGGTGATTTTGGTGAGGGCTACCTAAACGGAACCATAAGAAAGGAGGGTGATTACTGGATCCTGAGAAGGGACTGATGTTCATACGATCTCCAAGGAGTATCTCTTCTTGATCTCGGAGAACTCCTTCCTGAGAACTTTCATTGCTCTAGGCAGGTATTGAAGTATGTCCTGAGCCGTTATACCGTCCTCACCCTTATCATTAGCCGCCAAATCCCCAGATAATCCATGGACGAAGACCCCCATCCTGACAGCGTCCCCCACATCAAATCCTATACCGTACATAGCTGCTATGGTCCCCGTTAATACATCTCCAGATCCAGCTGTAGCCATTCCCGGATTCCCAGTCATGTTTATGTAAGCCCTCCCATCTGGATAGGCTATGATGCTATGAGCTCCCTTCAGGACCACGTAGGAGTTCAGATCCCCAGCTAACTTCCTGGCCACATCGACCTTCCTATCATCTATATCACTTATATCAAAATTTGTCAGGCGAGACATCTCTCCCATGTGAGGGGTTAGGATCGTGGGGGCTTTCCTCTCCCTAACTATAGTAGGATCCCGTGACAGGGCTGTAAGGCCATCTCCATCTATTATTACTGGTCTATCTATCTCAACTGCGAGTCTCCTTATGAGCTGCTGAGTCTCCTCGTTAAGAGAAGTTCCAGGTCCTAAGGCAACTATGTCTATCCCGTACCTGTCTAGGATGTCCATTATGAAGTCCTCGTTCTTAAGTGATATGGAGCCCTCATCCGTTTCCTCGAGAGGTATGTATACGACCTCACTGGCCTTAGCTCCTATGAAAGGTATGATTGATTTAGGGGCTGCGAGCCTTGAGTAGCCTCCCCCTGCCTTCATGAAGGATAGGGCCGTGAAATATGGAGCGCCGTAATAGTTCCTGGCCCCTGCTACAGCTAGAAACTTACCGAATGTTCCCTTATGTCCCCATTTAACTCTCTCGGGCAGTGGAAGGGGATCGTTGAGTTCCACGTTCACGTGATCATACATCTCAGGTGGGAAGGATATGTGACACACGTAGAGCTTACCGCAATGATGATACCCCGGATATAGTATGTTCCCCAGCTTGGGGAGGCCGAACGTGACGGTATAGTCTGCCTTCACAGCCACTCCATATACCTTCCCGTTATCCCCTCCTATGCCTGAGGGTATATCTACCGAGAAAACTGTCTTGCCTGAGGAATTTATGAGTTCTATGGCGTCCCTGTATAGCCCTTTAACATCTCTAGCTAGACCTGTACCGAAGATCCCATCTATCACAGCATCTGCCCAGTTAAGTCCTTCTCTCAGGGCATCGATGCCTTCTTCCCTTATGTAATGCCTTTCCAATCCTATCTTCTCTACAATCTCATAGTTCTTCCTCGCTGCCCCCTTGAACTTCACGGGATCTCCCAAGAAAAATACCTTAACCAGGCCCCCGTTTGAATGGAGCTTCCTCGCGACAACAAGGGAATCCCCTCCGTTGTTCCCGGATCCTGCAACTACGGCGAATCTCTTTCCAACTACGCCGAATTCCCTCAGTATCACAAACGCGAGAGCGTTACCTGCATTTTCCATTAGAAGATCCTGATCTATACCGTATTCCATTGCTGTGGAATCTAAAACCCTCATCTCCTCAACGCTACTTACCTTCATTATTCGCACCCGTTTATACTACGATCCTTCAATATTGTATTTTCGGATCCCTTCCCTTGCCTTATCCTGTCTTGTCTTAATTCGCTGCTCTGTTTCGCTTTGTTATCCTGCTTACTTCACTACCACATCATGAAAGTCCATTGAGCGATTCTATTAGTTCCTCGGCTTGAAGCCTATGCAGGATCCTTCCTATCGCTATGGGCGGGAGCTGGGTAGGTTCCATAGAGGTTACCTTACTTTCTTGAAAGCATCGCATCCATCGAGTGCATGAAACTGATCCCTCATCCACCTATCAATTATTAATTAGTCC
>JAVALV010000039.1:0-3776 GCA_032159055.1 Thermoproteota archaeon
TAGGGAAGTCACCAAACTTCATGGCCAGTACGTATTTTAGCAGAAGCTGGACTGCCTGTTCCAAGTTGAAAGCTGCAAGATTATACTCTCCTATTGAGTAGAGATGCTTAGCATTCTTAAGGAAGGCCTCAGAGTTCCTCCTCAGATATTCGAAATCCACCATTCAACTCTCAGGGAATTAGCTAAGCTAAATAAAAATAAAACTAATGGAACTAGCGACAAGATATCACTAGAGTTTCATAGGGTCTCCCCTAGATCCTTTAGCTTCCTCAGCATGTCCTTAGTTCTTTCATTCAATGCCTTTAGATCCTCTATCCTATACATCAGCTTACCCTCATCCAAGATCTTTATGTAGGCAGGTCTCATCTCCTTTCCACATAAGGGACAGGTAGGTGGTTCAGATTCCTTAGGAACGTAGCTGTAGATGAGGTGATCATCGCATACGTATAGGTCCTTCGCCCCGGATTTTATTCCCCTCTTCGCTATAGGCCTACCTTCGACTTCCACTATATCGACACCAAAATCAACCGGTCTCGCTCCCATTATATGAGATCCAACTCCAAAAGAGTCAGCTCCTGCTTCTGAGTACTCTTTAACGCTGTATTCATTCAAGCCGCCTGAGATCAATATCTTCACATGCTTGTATCCCCTCATATCGAGTTCCCACCTTACCTCCTTTATTATCTGAGACATATTCCCCCTCCTAGACGCCGGAGTGTCGAGCCTCACACCAGCCAATTTATCCCTGAGGGCCTCGGCTGCCATGAGAGATTCTGTTTTCTCGTCATAGAATGTATCCACTAAGGCTATTCTAGGAACTTCCTCAGGGAGTACCTCGTCGAAAGCCCTCCAAGCCTTCACCTGGTCTCCGAATAATATTATCATCGCATGGGGCATGGTGCCTACTGGCTTAAAACCAAGTTCATCCACGAGAATACCGGATGACCCATCTAAGCCCCCTATGAGGCTCGCCTTCTCGAAGGCCAGGCTAACAGCTGGATGCTGTCTCCTTATACCGAAATTAACGACGGGCTTATCACCAGCAGCGAACTTAACCCTAGCTGCCACAGTTGCTACTCCAGATAAGCTACATAGGAAGCCCAGAATAGATGTTTCCATTGGACCGAATTCTGAATAGGGGCCCTCTATCCTCATAACCGGTATCCATGGTCTCAGTAGGCTACCATCTGGTAACGAGTAGACATCTATCTTCCTACCCTCAAGCAACCTTGCTACTTCCTCTACCCCAGCTAAGATGCCCCATCTAGCTTTATTCGGTAAAGATCTGGCTGCTACTTCCATAACGACTCTCTTATCTGCTAATCCCTTAGACTCCAAGACCTTCATGGTTCTCAGGAAGTACACATCCGTGACCTTTCCTTCCTTCACCTCCCTCCCTGAGACTATGTAGAATTCTTCTTCTCTACCCATCTCAATACACCAACTAAAGTTGAGGTGAGAGCTTAAAATCGAGATGGGAGTTCTGTTCCGTGTATAAATTATCCATACTATGGAATATTTAGTGGCTTTACACGGCGGGGGTGGGCTTCGAACCCACGGCCTCCCGGTTAACAGCCGGGCGCTCTACCTGGCTAAGCTACCCCGCCAACTAATCATGAGATCAGGACATAGTATAAAAAAGTTAACTCGCCACGTTCCATGGGATTATTATGTGCAGAATGGCTGCTTTCCTCTCTGTAAGACCTCTGAGGGGATACGAAGTCGATGATTTCCTAGATGCCCTAGCTAACGTGGCTAGCAGGGGAAGAACAGGGGGAGATACAGGTATGGGACATCCGCATGGATGGGGAGCTGTAGCTTTCCGGCAGGGTAGGCTCATCCTGTATGTGAGAGAGACCTCACCCATGTGGAAAAGGGGGTTTTATGCTAGGTTAAGGGCAGATCTCGTTCTAGCCCATGCCAGAGCAGCTTCCATAGGAGAGGTAAGCTTCGATAATACCCATCCATTCGCTGTAGCTAGTAAGGGAAAAATGTGGTTTTTAGCCCATAATGGATCTATAAGGGGATTAGAAAAGGAGGAGAAGGGTCTGATAGGAAAAACTGACTCCGAAGCTTTGCTTCTCAGGATCATCAGGCTAACCGATGAAGTGAACCTAGAATCGCTGGCTGATGTATTTAGGAGAATAAAAAACGAGTTTCAAGGGAAGATGTCATCCATGACTTCGCTTCTCACATCGGGAAGGGAGATTTATGCATTAAAAGGAGCCATGGAAAGACCTGACTACTTTAATCTATACGTCGAGGAAGGGAAGAGTAATGTGAAGATCTCTTCTCAACCACTAGATAATGGTACTTGGGAAGAGATATCAAATTGGACTCTCTGCTTGTTTAGTAGGGAAAAGAGCGAGATCACCCGAAGATGCATTAGAATATAGGGAAAAATGCCCAGGTTATTGCTTTACTCTCACTCTCTCCCAGACTTCCTCCCTAACTACTATGGCACCTACTGGGCAGGAGACAGCACAGGCATGGCATATGAAGCAATCTTGTTCGTAGTCCTCTCTTGGATAAGCTTTCTTGTTCTCGTCAAGGAACCATATATTTGAAGGACATACATCAACGCATATACCACAGCCTATGCATCTGTCCTTGTTTATATCGAGATCGACATGGAAGTCGACTTGAACTACCGCCGTGAACATCACCCGCGAAACAGTTCATAAAAAATTGATAAAGGTATCCTCGCATTAACTTGTTGTGGAAGTAAGGATTTATGGTGGAATAGAGGAGATAGGAGGTAATAAGATAATATTATCTTCACCTAGTAGGAGATCTATAATTCTAGACTTTGGAAAGAGCTTCTCAAGGGAGGAAGCTTTCTTTCAGTATCCCTTCATGCCTCCATCATTCCCAGAAGATTATTTCAAGGCAGGTCTTCTTCCACCGGCTAAGGGACCCGATTGGAAAATGGAAGGATATGATACACTTGGACTTATGGTAAGTCATGCCCATTTAGATCATTGGGGCTATCTTCCAATGCTTCATAGTGAGATAGAGGTTTTTGTTGGCGAGGCGGCACTCAGGATAATCGAATCTTACAGGATAGTGAGGAGGGATTTGGGTGGGTTAGATAAATTGAAAATGAACTCCTTTAAAACAGGAGACGTATTGGACCTGGGAGAGTTCTCAGTTACCCCCATTCATGTTGACCATTCCGTCCCTGGAGCTTACGGTTTCATAGTAGAATGCTGCGGGAGGAAACTTGCGTATACGGGAGACCTAAGGATGCACGGTCCAAAAGCGAGTATGACCATGGACTTTATAGATGCAGCAGCCTCTGAGGGAATAGATCTCCTTATAATGGAAGCTACTAAGGTCGCCCCTGAGAACGATCCGGAGTCCTCTCTTGTGAAGGTCTTAGAGAACAGGATCTGGTATAAGTGGAGGAGAAGTCCCCCAAAGAGAGTGAGTTTTGAGGCCTCAGATGAGAAGGAAGTTGGAGAGAGGATGACAGAGATCCTAGAGAGGTCTAGCTCCCTCATATTGGTAGAACTTGCATCTACGGATGTGGATAGGATAAGGACCGTATATGAAGTAGCAAGGAAGCTAGATAGGAAGCTCGTTATGGATGAGAGGACTGCCTTCATGGTAGATAAACTGAGTGAACTGGGCATCAGTGATCTACCGAGGAACTACTTTGTTTGGAAGAGGAGGAAGAAGGGAAAGCAGGGGAAGGAGGTGAAATTCAGTAGCAGAGAACCCAAGATATTCAGGGAATTTTTGGAGAAGGTTGAAGATGAAGGAGGTGAGGAGTC
>JAVALV010000040.1:0-3363 GCA_032159055.1 Thermoproteota archaeon
CTGAGATTGTCTTCATTATGGTCGTCTTCCCGGCCCCATTAGCTCCAACTATGGAGGTAACAGTCCCACCCTCCACCTCGAATGATACTCCCCACAGAGCCTGAGCATCACCGTAGAACACGTCTATCTCATCGACTTTAAGTAGGCTCATAACTCCTCCCTCCCTAGATACGCCTCAATGACCCTCGGATTACTTGCGATCTCGTCGGGCGTTCCCTCAGCTATCTTGACACCGTAGTCCATTACTATGATCCTCTCCGAGATGTTCATTACGGCCCTCATGACATGCTCAACCATGAGTATCGCGATACCAGATTCATTTATCTCCTTCAGTAGCTTCAGGAGCTCATCGACCTCGGAGGGATTAAGTCCAGCTACGACCTCATCCAAAAGCAGTAGATCTGGTTCTATAGCCAGAGCTCTGGCTAGCTCTAGCCTCTTCTTCTCTGGAAGATTGAGAGAGGCAGCTTTCATGTTCCTCTTATCGTGGAGGCCGACGGTCCTCAGTATCTCGGAGGCCCTCCTCATGGCTTCGTCTACATCGGGATGCTTGAGGAGAGACCCTACAGCAACATTCTCAAGAGTCGTAAGATTGGGAAGGGGCTTAACTATCTGGAAAGTCCGACCTATTCCTAATCTAGAGATTTCGTAGGGCTTCCTTCCAGTTATATCCTTCCCTTTAAATATTATCTTCCCCTTGTCCGGCTTGTAGTATCCTGAGATCAAATTAAATAGCGTAGTCTTCCCGGCTCCATTGGGTCCTATCAACCCCAACCTCTCCCCTTTCTCCAGACTAAGTGAAACGTCATTTACTGCTATAAGCCCTCCAAATCTCTTTACTACCCTATCCACCCTCAGGAGCTCCACTTTCCTTCCCTCCCCTCAGATATCCCTTCTTCTCTAACCAACCCATGATTCCCTCTGGGGCCACTAGAGAAATTATTAGGAGTATTAAGCCAAGGACGAACACATGTAGACCGTAAAAGCGCGGAAATCTAGAGACTATGTAAACCCTCACATACTCGCTCGCTGGGACGAAGATAAATGATCCAACTATAGGCCCTATGAAAGAGTATATTCCTCCCAGTATGCCAGCTATCGTTATGTAAACGGAGACAGTTATGAGGTCGAAGACAGCGAATGGATCGATGAAACCGTACCTGACAGTGTATATTCCCCCACCTATCCCGGTGAAGAGCGCGCTGAAAAACATGGCTATCATCTTATACTTGAAGGGATTTATTCCTAGGCTCATGGCAGCATTCTCATCCTCCCTCACTGCTTGCATGTAGTAACCGGTTCTGCTCTTCACCAGAGGATACAATACTAACATTTCCAGTCCTAAGATGCCTAGCGCAAGGTATATGTAGGCATAAGAACCTGCATACTGTAAATAATATAGCTCCTGTCCTTCTGGTACTATTGGAGCCTGTAAGCCAGCGGATCCCCCTACATAATCCCAAGAAATGAAGATCAGTTTGAATATCTCTCCCACCGCTATAGTAGCTAGGGCAAACCAATGGCTCCTAAGCCTGAAGAGTGGAATCCCTAGGGCTAGTCCCACGAGGGCGGCCATGAAGCCTCCAACAAACATTCCGATCCATGGGGTAACCCTATAGTAGAGCATAAGTATCATAGTAGTGTAAGCCCCTACTCCAAAGAATACTGCGTGACCGAAGCTAAGCTGCCCGGTGTATCCCTCCAAGAGGTTCCAAGCCATGGCCGTTATAGAAAACATCAAGGAGAGGAGGAGGGCATTAGCAGGAAATGGTAGATTCATCTTCCAGAAGATGATCGGAGCTATGAGAAGGATCACACTCACTATAAGGAAGTAGATACCTTTCCTTCCACTCAGCCCCTCCCTTAAGGAGCTTATGACAATATTTCCCTTTCCCCTCCCCTTTCTATTTTCCTCAACCTGTTTTAGCATGAGATCACCTCTGCTCGGTGCCAAAGAGACCTGTTGGCTTCACTAATATTATTAGAATGAACAGGAGGAAGGCGACAACGTCCTTCAGAGATGGGGAGATGAATAGAGCACTGACCGATTCTGTCACACCTATTATGATACCGCTCACATAGGCTCCAAATACACTACCAAATCCTCCAAAGACAACCACTATGAAGGCGATAAGGGCGTAAAAGCCACCTATCTCAGGATATATCGGCAAGAAAGTAGCTATAAGGGTGCCCCCAACAGCGGAAATCCCTACTCCCAGACCGAAAGCCAGCCAATACATCCTCTTGACGTTTATTCCCATGAGATACGCAGCCATCCTATTCTGGGAGACTGCCCTAAGGGCTACGCCTGTGTACGTGGTCTTGAGGAATATGTAAAAGGAAATTGCAACGCCTAGGGATACTACTAAGGCTATGAGCCTAGGTAACTGGAGGCTAATAGTCCCAAATCTATAGGTAATATCGGCATAGGGCGTAACCACCCTTCTAGTATAGGGGCCGAAGGCCGCCTCGGCTCCGTATCTTAACATAAGAAGAAGAGCAAAAGTGGCTGTTATCTGACTAACCATAGGAGCATCTAAAACCTTCTCTATGACCACTTTCTGGGTTAACACACCTAGAGCAAATACCACAATGAAGGAGAGAGGTATGCTCAGAATTGGGTCTACTCCCGCCAAGGCAAATGCCCAGTAAGTCACAAAAGAACCTATCATCATGAAATCTCCTTGGGCGAAGTTTATCACGTCCATTATACCCCAAATAAGGGCGAGACCCATAGATACGAGGGAATAAACGCTCCCTATCAATATCCCACTCACAATAGAATTAACTATATACCCTAATCCGATCAAGATCAACCCTCCATAAAAAGGGGGAAAAGGGAGGTTAGCCCCTCTCGCTCCACTTAGGCATGGGGAAGACGGGTTCGGTGGTGGCGAAATCCTCAGGATAGACGGTATGGTACTTACCGTCCTTCATCATCTGAACTACGATTCCTTGGCCTAGTATGTTTTGCCCGCTCTGATCGAATTTCACACCCTTCCAAGGCATTATCAGCTCACTTCCAGGTATATTGAGGCTCGCTAAAGCATCTCTTATGGCCTTCCTAAAGGCCTCTAGATCAGTGGGCTTAGCCTTCTTACCAGCTTCCTCTAAAGCATAGTAGAGCACCCATACTCCTGTGTAATCTCTAGCTGAGTTTCCGTCCAGATCTACCCCGTACTTCTTCTTGTAAGCGTCATTCACCTCCTTGAGCTTGGGTATCTTATTTCCAAGATCCCAATTGAAGACCTCCCTGGAGAATATGTAGAATCCTGCCTTACCTACCTGCTGCACATAACTCGGGTTTATGAATCCTGCATCCTGAGCTAATATGGCTTTAGGATTGAAGTTCCTCTGCTTGAT
>JAVALV010000041.1:0-3165 GCA_032159055.1 Thermoproteota archaeon
TGCAATCCACTTGGCTATCTTAGATCCAGTGATGAGGACCAGTACTAGTGCGATAATATGGAGAAAGGGGAAATACCACCTTATCTCAGCTCCCGGTTGTCCCTGCCACCATATACTGGTTAATATGTACCATACAGCTAGGAGAATGATCTCAGCGCTAGCTCCTTCCTTCCATCTACCAAATGCTACAAGTCCCGCCACCAAGGCACATGTAGCTGGTAAGAGGAAGGTTATGGGGCCAAAAACAGCTCCATAAGGAGCTATAAACTCCCCAATGAGGCCGCCTATCGCTGCAGCTATCATGCCAGATAAGGGACCGAGAAGGATTCCTATAAGTGGTGTAACGAACATCCCAGCATTCATTGTTGCCCCAGATCCAATCACAGGAAAAGTAGGGATGTAATTAGCTAGGGCCACGATAGCCGCACCGGCAGCTATGTAGGAGATAGGGACCTCGAGATTCATATCCATCTGCTGAGCCCTTCCTAACAAAGTGAGGCAAGGTTATTATCTTAACTAGGTTTTCGGCAGCTACCGTTGGATAGCATGAGCTAGGTTCATCAGCTCTTCCTTTAGCTTCTTTATCTCTATAAGCTTTGGAACCTCCATATCGTTCCTCTCAAGTAGCTCCTCATCAGATAGGACGCTCCAAGGATCTCCTTCGGCTATAATCCTCCTATTCAGGACGTAGACCCTAGAAGCCACTTCAAGTATGAGATCCAAGTCGTGAGAGCTTACAACTACCGTTTTCCCCTCATCCTCAAATTCCTTCATTAGGCCTATTACCTCTCTCCTGCTCCTCAGGTCTAAGTTCGAGGTGGGCTCATCCAAGAGGATCACATCAGAACCTATGGGGTAAACCGTAGCAATAGCGGCTTTCCTTTTTTCACCATAGCTCAGGTTGTAGGGGTGCCTTTGGGCGAGATGCTCTATCCTAAAGACCTTAAGGGTCTCATCTATTCTTCTTTCAAGCTCTGCAGGGTTTAACCCGAGGTGCTCTGGACCGAAAGCTATGTCCTTCCTTACAGTGGAGGAGAACAGCTGAACGTCAGGATCTTGGAAAACCAATGAAACCTTTTTCCTGAACTCGTACATGAATTTACGATCTCTTAGCTTATCATTCAGCCTTATCCCCCTAAAAAATATCTCTCCAGAAGTAGGTGGGATCAGGGCATCCAACAGCATGAGAAGGGTTGACTTCCCCGCTCCATTCGGCCCTACTATCCCTAAAATTTCCCCCTCCATTACTTTCATGGAAATGTCCAATAGGGCTTCCTGTCCAGTTGGATATGTGTAGCTGACGTTTCTCAGAGCGAAAACTTCCCCCAAAGGAATACCTCCCCCAAGATAAGCGATGCCACAATCATAAATGTGACGACTAGGAAGGTTATATCCCTTCTACTCAAAGAGATCTCCGGATCTCCTCCTCCTATCTCGCCCGAGAAACCTCTGGAGACCATTGACATGAAAACCTCCGTGCTCGTTCTTGCAGATTTCATGAACAAAGCTCCTAGGAGTTCTCCTCCCCACTTCCAGGAATCTTTGAATGATTCACGACCTACTAGCCTGCTCTTCCTCGATAAGAGCATCTCCATGGCTGTGTCGATCATCGTGATTATATAGCGGTAAGTCATGGATAGGATCTCCACGACTATGGAGGGGATCTTAAGGGAAGCCATCCCATCAACTACATCATCCCAATCCTTGCACATGACCAGGAGGACAGGAAAAGAGACGGCTACGCTGACTCTAAAAACGAAGGTTGCAGCGTTTATCAGGCCTTCTCTGGTGATCTGAAGGGCTATCGTCCCAAGCGTCACAGACGCAACGGTCTCTCCAGGGGTTACTTGGGAGAATATGGAGGGGATCGCTATTATCGCCGTGAAGATGGGTATGAAGACCAATACCCTGACTAAGTAATCCCTAACTGGTATATTAGAAAGTAAAGCAAGTGAGATCGATAAAGAGAAGAGAATGAGGAGAGAAATGATGTTTCTCGTGCTTATAGTAGCGGCCAGCAGGATCACTGAGGAGAGAAAAGCTATTGCTGGATCGATTGATTGTAGGAGGCCTCCTGAGTATCCAGCGTTCATGCTTAGCTTTATGTATCTGCTGGCCTCTTCGATGGTTTTATCCGCTAAGGAGCTCATCAGGACTTCCTCGCTATGATCCTCCCCAGTATCAAGGTTACTATTGTAACGAGGGCTACGCCCACTATAGCTGAGATTATGTATCCTATGTACGGAAGTATTCCCTTCTCCCATCCGGGGACATTATAGTCAGATAGAGGGGCGTTCCATATATTAGAGAAGCTTTCAGCTATGGATTTCCAAGTTTTGGAGACGTTCCAGCTAGAGATATCCCATTCTCCCCATGCTTCACCTGGGGCTAGGAGACCAAGAGGTGTTAGGAAGATGAATATCAGCAGGACTATGAGCGCCTTCTTCGGCATCCTTATCACCTCGATACTAGAGGAGCTATCTTAGGAAGCCTCGTATACTCGGGGTTGTTCTTGTACAGGTAGCCTAGTATGACCGCTGTAACCGCTGCTTCAACGACACCAGCAACGGTCAGATGAGCGAATAACATTGCTGGGATGGATAGCCAGTAGGGATACGGGCAGTATCCCGGACTTATGAAGGGCTGTATTCCTATCTCCAGACCGCAGAAGAAGGCAGCCACATTTATTCCTACGTAACCACCTATGGATGCACCAGCAATAACAGCTTTCTTCTCATCCTTGATCAACCTCTTAAATAGCTCTATAAAGGCATATGAGACGAAAGGAAGGACGAAGGCCATATTAAAGGTGTTGGCCCCGAACGTGGTCAATCCGCCATCGCCGAAGAACAGGGCCTGAATCAGGAGAGCTATCGTAATCGCTATTGTAGCGGCATAAGGACCAAGAAGAGCTGTTATTAATGCCCCACCGACCATGTGGGCTGTTGTCCCATCAGGTACAGGGAAGTTGAACATCATCACTATGAAGGAGAAGGCGGAAAGTAGAGAGAGGGTTGGAATTTCCCTCTCGCTCAACACATTCTTAGCTTTCCTGAAGGCCAGATACCAGATTGGAATCATGATCAGGTAGAAAACGAGGCAGGTTAGGGGGCCCAGATATCCATCGGGAATGTGCATAGGTGGTCTCCTTTATGGTACGCTGGT
>JAVALV010000042.1:0-4173 GCA_032159055.1 Thermoproteota archaeon
TAATAGCTCTCAGATTCATACCAGTATTGGCTGATGACGTTGTGATGATAGTAACATCTCAAGCTAGTAGGGGCTATGAGGTCGAGAGAGGAGGATTCTTTGAGAGAATAAAGAAGATGATACCTATACTGATACCTATGATAATAATAGCTATTAGAAGAGGACATCAGTTAGCAGAAGCCCTAGAGACTAAAGCTTTTGGAGCTTTAGGGAAGAGATCTAGTTATGCGATCTATGAGTACGGTTGGCAAGATGCTATTATAGTCCTCTACTCTATATTTATTGTAATAGTAGGTATACTCATCTCACTCCAAGCGCCATTTCAACTCCTTCCATTCCATTTATAACGGGTGGAGTGGAAATGGTTGGGTTTCTATTCAGTGCTCCATGGCTCGGAGGTGAAGGAGTGGTTGCTATAGAGTGTCTCTATAACGGAGATGATAGAGTGGAAATTGCTCACATACCATTATAATACGATTTATATTAACTCCATCATATCATATTATTACTAGAAGACTTCTCTTTTAAATGAGCAATAGGTTTAAATCCCAGATGTTCTACACCATATTCAGGTCCGAGCGGAGGGAAACTCATGTCTCTTAATGAAACGTTTATTAACACTTCTTATATCTCATATTCCATAATTAAAGATAAACGAGTTCTCCGTGATTCCTATATACCAGATAATCTTCCAGGTAGAGAGGAACAAATATTTCAATTTTCTAGGATACTTTCAGATCTGCTCTCAGATCAGCCTCCTAGCGATATAGCTTTTATAGGTAAACCAGGTACTGGTAAAACCGCAGTAGTAAAGCATGTAATAAAGAAATATAAGAACGAGTATCCTAATCTAAGGGCCAAATTCGCTTATGTCAACTGTAGTCAGGCAACTACAGCCTATAGAGTCTTGTATCAGCTTAACAGAGCTATGCAAGTCCTAGTTCCTCCATCAGGCTATCCTTTCGACGTTTTATGGGACAAGTTCGTTGACGCCTATACATCATCTCACCTAAGGCTCGTGATAATATTGGACGAGGTTGATCTTCTAGTTAAAAGGGATGGAGGTCGTCTTCTTTATACTCTTACTAGGCTTAATTATGATTTACCTAAAGAGCTGAGCATAAGTTTGGTGGTCATAAGCAACACAATGGATTTCCTAGAGAGACTTGATCCTAGGGAAAGAAGTAGCTTCGAACCTAACAGGCTCCAATTCCCCCCATACAACCAGCCTCAACTCTATCAAATACTCAGGCAGAGAGCGGACTTGGGACTCAAGGTCGGTACGTGGGAAGATGAGGCCCTGCAATATATTGCTGCTAAGGTATCTCAAGAATCTGGGGCCGCTAGAAGAGCGCTAGATATTCTTAGGATGGCTGCCGCGCTAGCTGAAAGTGAGAGAGCAGAGAAACTTAGGGTGGGTCATGCTGAGAGAGCGATAGATACTGTTAATGAGGAAGAGGTCTCCATAACAATAAGAACCCTACCTCTACATCACAGGCTTATTCTCGCTGCGATTACCGACGTATTAGAGGTACCTGGTATAAGACCCGGAACAGGAACGATCTATAATACATATAAAAGAAGAGCTTCTTCTTATGGCGTTAAACCACTTACTATGAGGAGAGTCAGTAGTATATTAAGAGAGCTTGAATCCCAAGGACTAATAGAGATAAAGATGGAATATGGAGGGGCCAGAGGTAATACTAAAATCGTAGAGAGAACAGCACTTCCTATAAGGCAGATGAGATCTTTGCTAGCTCAGATGGGCATAAGCTAGGCGAAGTTCTTTATCTCTATTTTCAGATTTTTTAAATCGACTACAGGAACTTTTCCAACAGTTACTTCTATTCCTAAACTCTTTATGTAAGGTGTTTCGTTCTCAAACGTCCCTGAATTTACTAGATTGACTCCCTTATACTCCCCCACACCATATACATGTATATGGCCTGTATGAAGTATATGAGGTATGTCGTCTATGAGAAGCCAATCCTTTTCCTCTGGAGATAGCGGATGTTCCCCATAAATAGGTGCTAAATGCCTTAATCTGAGCATCCAAATCATTGCTCTGACTACAGTTTCCGGTCTTATTGGCTGGAGTCCCGGAATATGCTTAAAAATTGCGTTTAAACTCCTACCATGATACAGGAGTATCTTGATATCGCCTATTCCAATCATTGATGGATTAGGTAGAGAAACTAGGTCAGGCCTTACCTCTAATAGCTCATCTAAGTACTCACTCGGTATGCTTGGTTGAGGTTCGGCTTGTCGAACTGGTTCATGGTTTCCAGGTATATAGAGGATTTTGATGCCCTTAGGTATATGCTCCAAGAAAGAAGCAGCGATATTGAACTGTTTGTATACATCAGCTATTCTCAACTCATCCTCCTGACTAGGGTAGACTCCAACTCCATCGACTAGATCTCCGCATATTATCAAGTAGCTAACATCGGAAGCTAAGTCGCTGTTTAGCCATTTTATAAACATGTTAAAGGATTTCTCATTGAAATATCTGCTTCCTATGTGGGTATCACTGATTAATACAGCTTTTCCCTCAGCAGATCCAGGCCTTACCAAATTCCCATCAAGATCAGGGATCTTAAAACTCTCAGCATATATCTTCCCATTTATAAAAGTTCCTTTTACTGCAAGCACAGTGTCTATTGGGACCTTATCAGCTCTATCCCAGTACCTACTGCCCTTCTTGAATATTACAGGTATTGATCCGGTTTCATCGTCTAGTGACATTCTAATCGAGAAATCCCTGAATACCCTCTTCTCCATAACCATTCCAATTACTAAGATATTATCCCCATTTCTCCTAGTGGACGCTTTTAGATCGGCTATAGGTATGGGATCTATGCTACTCTTCCTAATCAGGATGGATTTAAGGAACTCGAACCTATCTCTAATTAGGTTTACGAACTCATCGACCGTCCCCTTTACACCCAATTCCCTAGGTGCCTTTAAAACAACTATGTCGTCTACTTTAGCTGGGATCTCGTATGGATTTCTCTCAACCTGCGGTCTTATCTCTTTTTTTAACAAGGGAAACAGGTCTTGGGGTTCAATGACTGCCTTATCTACCCTTGAGATCAGCTCAACTACATGATCTAATCTCTCCTCATCTAAACTGCTCAGAATTTCTAGAGCCTCTGGAGAGACGTTAAACCCCTTTACTAACAATTTTTTCAAGATCTTTACTTGCTGTGCCATCTAGCTAACATCCCTCCATTACTAAAAAGGTATTTTGCAATAGTATAATCAAGCATTTCTTCATATATTGACTCCTGGTAATGGAAGTACCATAGATCCTTCTTCCCCTTTAATCTCCTCAGTTTTCCCGTCTTCATATAGGAGGGCTACCAGTAGACATATTAATGCGTCAATCTCATCCTTATTCCTGGGCAATCTTTTACAAAAGCGTAGCCTTTTCGTGATGTTCATGAGATCGCCATCAGATAAACCCAAGGCCCTCTTTGCGGATGCTGGATGCGTCTCCAGAACGATGACACCCTCATTTTCTAAAATATTTTTCAATTTTATACCTATACTAGCTAATTTTCTCATAGAAATTAGGGAGAGAGGGAGGAGGCTATATCCTCTTCTCAGCAAAGCTCTTTCAAAATCCCTAAATGCCCCTTTATTGGGAAGTGAAAGAGGAGCATCTATGGCCACTAATCTAGCGTGAGAAAGCTTAGATACTAGCTCATCGAATTTTAAATGATGAATTTCTATACAACCAGATTTTGACAGTACAGCTATGGTTGATGGTCTAGTAACCGCTAGATCAATACCAACTATAGCACCGTCCCTGACTGCCATGGCATCTTCCATCTTAGCTTGCTTAGATAATTAGAAAAACCTTATCTGTCTGGGGACTTAATCTAAATTATCCTAGAGATGGCAATATTTATAGCTCCATTTTCCAGATAAGTGGTGATGGAGTAGAAGCCGGGGTACCCTAGCCAGAGGGCCTAAGCCCGGCAAAGTAAGGGGCCGGACTCGAGATCCGGTGGCCCTTATGGGCCTCGTGGGTTCGAATCCCACCCCCGGCGCCACGATAGGCTATCGGTGGTCTCACTTGATTTAACAAGAATTCCCTTCCTTCCCTTTTCCTCCTCTACCGATATAAGGTACTATATTGATTAAAGAGGGAAAATAGAAAAGATTAGT
>JAVALV010000043.1:0-2582 GCA_032159055.1 Thermoproteota archaeon
ATCATACCCCAGCTGTTTGACTGCTTTTTCCACGGCATGCCTTCCCGTATGCTTACCTAGGATTATACGCCTTTGCATTCCAACTATCTCTGGGGAAAGAGGCTCATACGTGCTAGGATGACCCAGTATCCCATGTACATGTATGCCTGATTCATGTGAAAAGGCATTGTCTCCAACAATAGGAGAGTTAGGCGGAACTTGGATCCCAGTAAGTCTCTCCACAAGCTCTGAAACAGATCTAAGCTTTGAAAAATCTATTCTCATCTTGATGCCATAGAGGAAGTGTAAGGACGTAACAAATTGCTCTAAAGAGGCATTTCCAGCTCTCTCCCCTATACCATTCACAGTTACATGAGCCTGCTGGGCTCCTGCTTCTATGCCAGCCAGTGAATTTGCCACAGCGAGACCGAAATCGTTATGGCAGTGGACGCTTACAGGGACCCTAAGCTCCCTAACTACTATGCTCACGAGGGACCTCATGGCAGGAGGGGACATGACCCCCACCGTGTCAGGGATATCTATCCTATCTGCTCCAGCCTCCTCCGCAGCTTTGAATATTTCAATCAAGAAATCAAGTTCGGTTCTTGTCGCATCCTCGGCTGAGAATTCTACATTTACTCCCCTAGATTTAGCATACTCTACTGCCTTGACCGCCCTTTCAAGAACCTCCCCTTTGCTCATCCTAAGCTTGTACTTTCTGTGAAGTGGAGATGTGGCAATGAAGACATGGATAGTATCCACACCTAAATCTGCAGCTAGGTCAATATCCTTCTGGGTTGACCTGGCAAGGGCGCATACTTCAGACTTTACGCTTCCCTTAATATCCCTTACCGCTCTGGCTATATCTTTAACGGAATTAGCCTCTCCGCTCGATGTTATCGGGAATCCCGCCTCTATTACATCTACTCCTAGATCATCCAAGGCGAGTGCTACCTCTAACTTCTCTTCTGGAGTTAAAGAGACGCCTGGAGTCTGCTCCCCATCCCTCAAAGTTGTATCAAAAACCCTAACTCTTTCAGGGAGATTGAGGTTCTCCCTAACGGAGGAATCAAAGCTAGATACATAGGCTACTCTAGTTCCAAGGGATCACCTTCCGTGGTAGAGGGATCAATAATTAAAAATGTATCCCCTACACCAACCTGCACAGATACATCAAACCTGAATCGGAATAGGATAAGTTAGCATAAGAATAGAGGAAAGGCGAAAGAAAGAGGAGAAGAGTGGATTCTCAGATACAGGGACTTTAGTCTAGTAGACATAAGTCTCTTCCTTTCTCTCTTCAGGAGGTGTGTGGGCCCTTAACGTCTTCTTAACCTCCTCGAAGTACTTCAATATATCTTCAGTCAAGCTTGGCTTTATCGAGCTGAGAGCTTGCTCAAAATGCCTCATCTCAACCTTTTCTGCCTTTATATTCTCCCTAAGAGCTGCCATAGCTGCCTCCCTAACTAATGCCGCCAGATCAGCTCCACTGAATCTTTCAGTGGCTAAAGCGATCTTCCATAGATCTACATCATCGGCTAGAGGCATGTTCTTCGTCTGAACTTTCAGTATCTCGAACCTCGTATTTAGATCAGGAGGTCCAACGTAAACAAGCCTCTCAAGTCTTCCAGGCCTCAGAACAGCAGGATCTACTAGATCAGGTCTATTAGTAGCCCCTATAACAACAACATCTCTTAAAGGTTGTATTCCATCGATCTCAGTTAGCATCTGGCTCACCACTCTCTCCGTGACCCCTGAATCTATGTTGATCCCCCTTCTGGGGAACAGGGAATCTATCTCATCTATGAATATTATGGCTGGAGCAACTTGTCTAGCCTTTCTAAACACCTGCCTCACGGCTTTCTCGCTCTCTCCTACCCATTTGCTCAGAAGCTCAGGTCCCTTGACACTTATGAAGTTGGCTTCACTCTCGTTGGCTACTGCTTTCGCTAGCAGGGTCTTACCACATCCCGGAGGCCCATATAGAAGAACCCCCTTCGGAGGTTCTATTCCCAACCTCTTGAACGCATCTGGATTCTTTAGAGGGAGCTCTACTACCTCCCTTAGTTCTCTCTTAACTTCTTCCAGCCCCCCGACATCGCTCCATGAGACATTAGGTACCTCTATGGATATCTCCCTAAGAGCAGAAGGCTGGACCAGCTTCAATGCCTCCATGAAATCATCTCTGGTAACTTCCAACTCCTCAAGTATCTCTATTGGTATGGTCTCGGCCTCTAGATCTATCTTGGGCAGGACCCTCCTTAGGGACGCCATAGCTGCCTCCCTAACTAATGCCGCCAGATCAGCTCCTACGAATCCGTGAGTTATATCGGCAAACTCGTTTAAGTCCACATCATCAGCCAGAGGCACGTTCCTAGTATGTATCTGGAGTATCTCCTTCCTCCCCTCTCTATCTGGGACCCCTATCTCTATTTCCCTGTCAAACCTCCCAGGTCTCCTCAAAGCGGGGTCTAAGGCTTCCGGTCTGTTAGTGGCTCCTATGACAATTACCTCGCCCCTTCCCTTCAATCCATCCATCAAGGCCAATAACTGGGCCACAACCCTCCTTTCAACTTCTCCAGTTACCTCATTCCTATTGGGGG
>JAVALV010000044.1:0-4463 GCA_032159055.1 Thermoproteota archaeon
AAGATACCAATGAAATTCTAGTAAACCTCCCGACGGACTTGTGTAATCTCCTGCTTATCAATACTGAGAGGGGATCCTTTTTCCTAGCGATAGCTCCATATGCGGGTTTGGCAATTACCATAGATATATTTATAACTTACTTAAGATAGTAAGTTTAGTAATAGAATAGGTGAGGTAATGAGAGAGATCGAAGACACATTATATAGGCTGGGGAAGGTGTTAACATCATCTAGAGAGGCTTTTGACACCCACATCGCTGAAAAATATTCATCAGCCCTTCCATTAGCTATTTACATATCGATAAGCTTCTCTCTAGGATCCCTAGCCATAAAGGGCATACTGAAAACGATCGGAAGTATACCTTTACCTCTTTACAATCTAGGGTGGGTATTAGAACTCATTGCAAATCTCTCCGGTGTTATAGGAGTTGCGGGATCCCTAATAAACCTCCTTGTTTACGCTTCGCTCATACATATATCTGCGAGAATCATGGGATATGAGGAGGGAAGATGGGATGATCTTATTGGCTTAATTGCCTACTCTAGCTTACCCTTCGTGTTCCCCGCGGCCCTAGCTGCTATATCTTATATAGCGTCTTGGTTCTCCCTCCTTATAACATCCCTAGTTCTGATAATACCGTTCAGCTTATGGTCCCTCTACTTGATAATTGTAGCTACCTCGGTAAACTACGAGATCTCCCTAGGCCATGCATTGATAGCATCAGTTGTCATACCAGTGATCATATGCCTGATTGCTGGAAGTCTCACAGCTAAACTGGGGGCGATAGGTCTGATAATAGCGATCTTAGGACTTGCTGCCCTGTATGTGTGGAGGAGATGGTACTCATGAAGATAGAAGAGGGGATTGGAGCCGTCTTACTAATACTGTTGATATTTTCCTTAGCGGCATCTCTGGTACCGGTAAGGGTGAAGCATGAAACTAGTGGTAAATTATGGCTACCTAGTCTGTTTACGAAGAGAGGCGCCTTCAACAGGGAGATACCTTCTGGGAACATTACCTTAGTAGTGGACTTTGGACAAATAGATATCACGAGCGAGGAAGAGATAGAGAAGCCCTACATAGAAGCTGAAGGTACCTTACCTGTTATAGAAGATGGACAACTGGTGAGAATGGCCGCTGGTCATTTGACTCTCCACCTTCCAGATAACTGGAATGGAGATCTCAAGGTGAAGATGAGTATGGGAGCATTGATCCTCAGGGATCCCTTCCTCTCAAGTTTATCGGTAAATATAGGGATGGGAGAAGTGCAAGGAACTGCCCACTCCATTGGGAATGTTAACATCAAGGTTGATAGAGGAAGTGTGAAGCTTACCCTGAATGTACCAAGAAATGTACAGGTTCACGTAAAAATAAGAAGCGTAGAGGGTTCTCTATACTACGATGGAGAGAAGGCGGAAGGCCCCACCATAGAGAGGACTTTTGGTGAGGGCAGGAGCGTAGATGTAGATATCTATTCCTATTCTGCTGAGATAGATATTAGGACTTGGAGGGACTAGCTTGTACGTTAGATCAAGGATCTATAGGGCGAAGAAGATACTGGATGCTTTAACTAGCGATAGTAAGCTGAGAATACTTAAGAGATTATTAGAGTCGCCTGCTTCAGCCACAGATCTATCCGAGGAATTTGGACTTACCCTACCGGCAATAACATCTCATTTGCACGATCTGGAAGAGGCAGGCCTGATAAGGATGATGGAGAAGAGAAGGGGGAGGGGAAGACCTGCAAAGCTTTATGCTATAACAAGAAAGAAGCTCACTTTAGAAATAGATCTCCAAGCATTCCTCGAGCTTCCAGATGAAAGCGAACTGGAGAGGCTCACAGAAGAATATATTCGTAGAAAAGTGAATGGTGGGCTGAAAAAAGTCACAATAAGGGATATAATGGAGACCTTGGATGTGAGCAGAGTAGTGGCATCAATAATATACGAGAGAATTGCTTCAGATCCTTATCCTCTAATAGAAGCCATTGCTAATAAGGTGATGGAGAGGCTTAAGGGAGAAAAAAGCACAGTAGAGCTTTCAAAAGAACTTAACATTGAGAGATGGTGGATCTCTAAGGCTGTAGAGCTTCTCAGTGAGAGGGGTCTTGCCAGTGTTAAAGCTGGGAGAGTTAAGAGCACCTCTTAATCCTTTCCTTCTTCATCCCCTCTTCCTCTAAGTCGTTACCTCAGGTAACCAGCTTAGTCTTATCAGCTCTCCCATGGGTATATGATTAAGCTAAAAAATAAGGGGGACAGCCTAGTCGAGGTAGAAATGGTGGGGTATCTCGATAGGATGGAATTGGTGGATAGAAGTGGTAATGTAAGGAGGTTAGAGATAAGGCATGTTGAGAAGCCAGAGGAGTTTAGGCAGCTGGTAGAGGTTCAGGCATCTGCTTGGAGAATGGGAAAGGATAGAACTGATGCAACACCCTCTCATGTCCTCAGAGCTGCATCTGATAACTCGGGCATTGTGATTGGTGCCTTCGACTTAGATTCCGGTAATGTGGTCGGATTTGCTTGGGGCTTTCTGGCCAAGGACTCGAAGGGACTATATCACTACTCACACCAAAGCGCTGTTATCGAGGAGTTAAAATATTCTGGGCTGGGGTTCAGGATAAAGCAGGCACAGAGAGAGGTTGCTTTAGCTCAGGGATTAGATAGAGCGAAATGGACGTTTGATCCACTTCAGGGGCTAAATACTCGCTTTAATTTAGGTAAATTAGGTGTTGTAAGCTGGGAGTATGTGATCAACTATTATGGGGAGATGAACGATGCCATAAATAGAGGACTGAGGTCAGACAGGCTTAAGGTTTGGTGGTTCTTGAAAAGCGAGAGGGTAAGGAGAAAAGCTAAAGGAGAACTTAAATCACCTAGTCTACAGGAAGCCTTAGAAGCAGGAGCTATGGAAGTGCTAGAGTTCGATTCAGGTGTACCTTCAGGATTTAAGGAAGTAGATAGTGACTTAGTGCTTGTTGAGATACCCTATAGCGTAGATTATGTCAGATCCGAGGGGACCGTAGGCCAATGGAGGGAGCATACTGCGGAGGCAATGATTCACTACATGTCCCTCGGCTACATAGACTTCGAAGCGGTATACGAGAGAGGATCGAAGAGGGTCTTCCATCTTCTATGGAAAAAGCCCTTAGAGGAAATATTGAGGGGAGAACCGGTAAAGTAGATCATTTCATTTAATATCTTTCATTTAATCCTCTTAAAGGGATAAAAAGTAATATTCAAACTTTTTATGAGTGAAGGTAGAGGGAATCGTTGGGTGATTTTAGGGCCAAGCTTCTCGAATATCAATCTAAGGAGATACTTAGAGAATACGGAATTAGAGTTCCTGAGGGTCGCATCGCCTCTTCTCCAGAAGAGGCAAGTAATATTGCTTATGAGTTAGGTGGACATGTTGCGATCAAGGCGCAGCTTCCATTTACTGGCAGATATGAGGTAGGAGCTGTAAGGTTTTCTACCTCACCTGAGGAGGTAAAGAGAATAGCAGAGGAGATGTTATCCTCCTATTTCAGGGGATTTAAGCCTAAGAAGCTTCTAATAGAGAGGAAGTTGGAGATAAAATCTGAAGCGTTCCTCAGCGTAATTGTGAATGATTCGATGAGCTACAGGTCTCCAGAACTACTGGCAAGTCCAGTAGGAGGTTCTGGGATTGAGAGAAGGGTAAGCGACGTTCTTAGACTACCCGTGGACTATATTGAGGGCCTAGTTGAGGAGAGGATAGCAGAAGGATTTAGGAAAATAGGCATGCCGTTACCGGAGGAAGCTGCCATGGTAGCGAGAAAAATGTACGATGCATTCGTGGGGTATGATGCTAGGAGCGTCGAGATAAATCCCATTGCCTTGACTGATGATGGACTCGTTGCCCTAGATGCTAGGATAGATGTAGATGACCACGCCCTCTTCAGACATTCTGATCTAACCATTGAGCTTCCTAAGGATCTGAACAGGGAACCAACCCAGCTGGAGAAGAGGATGTGGTATTGGGATGATAGAGATTCGAGGGGAACGGGGTACTTCATTCAGTTAGCAACCGATACCGAGCAGGGAGGTTACATAGGATTCCATGGGATAGGGGGAGGGGGTGCCATGCTTGCAGCCGATGCCCTTATAAGAAGAGGACTTAAGCTCGCAGACTATGCTGATACCAGTGGAGATCCGCCGGCCTCTAAGGTCTATAGGGTCATCAAAACGATCCTCTCCATCCCGGGAATAGAAGGCTACATCATGATGGGTAGTGTGTTGGCTAGCCAGGAGCAATGGCATCACGCCAATGCTATAGTGAAGGCCTTCAATGAGATGCTTAAGAACAGAAAGGGATTTCCTGCCATAGTTCTATTGGCCGGTAATAAGGAGAAGGAGAGTCATGAGCTGATAAGGAGGGGTATTAGAGGGTTACCTATAAGGTTTGAGCTGTATGGTAGAGATTACATATACGAAACAGAGTATATA
>JAVALV010000045.1:0-4598 GCA_032159055.1 Thermoproteota archaeon
TTCTCCTCTCATAATTTTCTATGGTTCTACTAAGCTTCCTCCCTTCTACTGCTCTTAAAACAAGCCTTTTATCAGAGATGGGCATCATTCTATGATATGATGAAGAGAAAACTCCGCTATCATCTCTAAAAACTACTATGGAAGAGGTTAAGTATGGTCCTGGCTCCCCAACGTAGTGCTTGAGCACCGGAAGATCTTGAATTGTCAGATGAGTTTTAACCCATTTGGGCTCACTTTCTCTCCATTTTATAGGATTTTTTAACGCTTTTTTGATACTATTTCTCAATTCTCTCACTTTAGTTAAGCCCAAAGATGTAGATAGTGTATCTTTAGAGGTGGCAACTCCTCCAGCAACTCTGAATGGACTACGTCTGCTGTCCATCAGCAGAGGTTTTTCGAACAGGACTGCCTTACGTCCATCTAATCTCTTAAGATAGGCGGCAATTTCATACTTTACAGATACAGGACTGTCTATTACCTCTAACAACCCCTCATTCCTCAATCTTTCTAATGCATATCTAAACTCCATAGACCTCGGGATCTATGCCTTTGTATATTTTTATTCCCTACTTAATGCGTTACATAGGTGTTCCCCTCATGTGGAAATTCGGCGAAAGAACTCATTTCATAAAAGAGCTTCAAGGACTTAAGGATGGTGAAGTAGTTAAAATAGCAGGATGGGTTTATAGAAAAAGCGAGCTTGGAAGCGTGGTCTTCTTAAGGATCAGAGATTCAACAGGAATAGTTCAAGTGGTTGCTAAGGATAAATATGTATCTAAGGAAGACTTAGAGAACGCTAGGCAAGCAGGCATAGAATCTTCTCTAATAATCGAAGGTAAATTAAGAAGTGATCCTAGATCTCCGACAGGAGTAGAAGTACTTGCTTCGAAGATCAAAATTGTAGGAAAATCTCACGACTTCCCTATAAAACCCGATTCAGGTGAGGAGTTCCTCCTAGATAACAGACACCTTCACATTAGAACTACAAAGATGAGAAACGCGCTCCTCATAAGGAGAGAGGTGCTGAGAGCGGCAGAAGAATGGTTCATAAAGAATGGTTTTGTGAGAGTTGAGGGACCTACCTTTGTTGGTGCTGCAGTAGAGGGAGGAGCTACGCTCTTTGAAGTCCCTTATTTCGGTAAAAAAGCGTATTTAACGCAAAGCTCTCAATTTTACCTTGAGGCTGCTATCTTCGCCTTTGAAAATGTTTATACAATACAACCCAGCTTCAGGGCAGAGAAATCTAGAACAAGAAGACACCTAACTGAATTTTGGCATGCTGAGGCTGAGATGGCATGGGCCGATCTGGATGGAATGATGCAAGTAGCAGAATCTCTCGTTAGATACATCTCCCAAAAGGTCGTAGAGAGAGCAGGTCACATTTTAGAGTCCATGAATAGGAAATTTGAACCCCCAGATGATAGATTTCCTAGGATAACATATGATGAAGCTATAGAAATCGCCAAGAGGAAAGGTGCATCTATTGAATGGGGGGAGGACCTAGGAACAGAGACTGAAAGGGCTATCTCATTGGAATTTGATTTACCTGTATTTGTTACCAGATATCCTAAGAAGGTTAAGGCCTTCTATCATAAGCCTGATCCCGAAAGACCGGATGTTGTACTCTGCGCTGATCTATTAGCTCCAGAGGGAATTGGTGAGATAATAGGTGGTGGTCAGAGGATAGATTCTGAAGAGGAACTTTTGATGAGGTTGAAGGAGGAGAACTTAGACCCTAGGGATTACAAGTGGTATCTGGATCTGAGAAGGTACGGGAGCGTACCTCACTCTGGATTCGGTCTCGGGATAGAGAGAACCATTAGATGGATCGCTGGTCTCCCCCATATAAGAAATGCAATACCTTTCCCGAGAACACCCACTCGCTTATATCCCTAATCTTCCAACTTAGTCTCCTTAACTTGCCTAAAAGGTGTATTAATCACCTCCTTTAGCTTTTTAGCCTTAGCTTCTCCTATTACTCTCTTAAGGCTAGAGAAATCGGCATTAAATACATCATTTAATGTGCCGAATCTCCTAAGGAGCTTCTCAGCAGATTTAGGCCCTATACCCGGAAAGCTAGTTAGTACAACAAAAGCTTCCTCCCAAGATTTAGGTCTCCGCCTTCTCTTCACAGGGATTATCGATGGCTTTTCTCCTTCTACCTTCTTGGCCAAGTAAAAGAGGAATCTGGCTGTATCATCAGGAGATGCAACATGTATAACAGAAATTCCTCTGAGAGCTAGGGAGGAAAGGGCTCCAAGATAATGAAGCTTAGAATTAGGCCTTATATGGAAATGTGGCTCCTCTACTAGCACAATGATCGTATTACAAACATTTTTCATCTGTTCTATCTGATTAAAGAGCCTCCCATCATAGATGGATCTTATAAAATCATTCAGAGATTTCCTTTCTACACATACATCCACCCCAATCAAATAATCAGCTATTTCTATCCTCCTTTTACTTACTAGAGCGCCGCACTTTCTCAGAAGTATCTCTATAATCTCCGGTTCTCGATCATCCATTATTATCCTCAAAGTTCTCACTTCCTGAGAGCCACGATTCTCTTATCTCCCTTATTAACTCTCTAGCTTCTTGTTCAGGGATAGTATCCTCGATCTCATCGAGAATTAGCTTTACCATGCCACTTTCTAAGTAGGTAGCTCTCCCCCTAACTATAACTTCCCTTCCCATTAAATCAGGGATCACGTGCTCTGTGGGAATGGAATAAGTCCTCTCCCCCAACTCATTCGATCTTCTAATGACATCATCCGTTGTCATTCCTAAAATAGATTCAGCTTTCTCCTTGAATGCTATAACCCTAGCTACTCCGGTTCCATCATCCAAAATAAAGCTTAAATATAGGAGAGGGATAGCATCCTCGATCTCACCGCATTTAGGGCAGTAAAAATGTCCATATTCGGATTTAACGCGTGATCCACATTTAGGGCAATAAAAAGACACCTTTGCTAATTCAGAGATATATGTTATAGTACCTCTGAACTCTCTTAATCCATCTGACGACTCTCCTATCCACATTCTTCTATATTTTATCTTCTTAGCTAGTTTTTCAATATTAGGATTAAGTATCACCCCTTTCCCTACCCTTCCCAGAATCTCCACTTTGCCTGACTTACTAAGTGAGAGGATACCATCCTCTCCCCTGTATATGGGACCTAGTTTGATCTTGAACGGGGGGTTTTCTTCCTTAAGGAGACTCACCCAACCGTTCCAGATCCTAAGTATATCGAGCTCTCCATCAATCTCTACTAAGAGATCTAAAAATACCTTCTTTCTGGCTATTCCTATTTCTTCTATAGGGAATTTATACAAAACATTGGCTTCTACTTCCTTTTTTTCTCCCTTTCCCTCTTTTATTACTCTGAGTTTTGTATGGGGGGTACTGTGAAGCTCCACCGATTCTTCTCTGACAACTACCCTGATATTTTCAAATAGAATGATCGATCCTTCAGTCAATTCATCTGATATTTTAGCTTTATTCCCCCACAAAACGACTCTTATGGTATCTCCATCCTCATCTTCCACCAGTAAGGAGCTTCTCTTGCCTATGCTTCCATCTTCTCTCGTGAACTCTGATAGTGGAAAAATGCTAAGGATAGTTCCCTTAAAATCTATTTCCTGTCCCTCTTTATCATAAATTTCACTAATTTTCAAGGGTTTTCTCTCTAAAACCTTTATGTCTTCATATCCGGATATGAGTAGCTCTATATCTGAGCTAGAGTCCAAATGAAGCGTGATCTTTCCGAATCTCTCCGATACTCTCGCATTACTTACCCGTATAACAGCCCCTTCCTTCAGTTCTCCTCTCTTCACCATTTCAACTATACTTTTGGACCAAGCAATCACATCTATCAGTCCTGTCTCATCAGCTAACTTAAATTCAACCCTCTCAGATAGTTCTCCACTTCTATTAACATATTCTAAAACGCCATACATCCTCACAATCTTCCCTTGTACAGTGGCTTTCCTCATACCAGGTACTAACCTATTTATTTTTATCACTAGCTGGGAAGGTGTCTCACTTGAGAGAGATAAGCTAATACCCAGCTCATTAGCTACCAAGGAAAGAGCACCATCAGGCTTTACTAATCCCTTCATCTCCCGAACATATTGTTCTATCTTCTGAAGAACCTCTTCTACGCTTAAGTCTGCTTTAGATGCCACAAGCTCTACTTTTTTCATGAATTCTTCACTATATTCCAATATCAGACACCCGTACCCTCTACTTCCACTATAGAGGGCTTACCAAGTCCACCCTCCACCTTGAACTTAACCGGTAGGAATTTCTCCACCAGCCATATATTACTTTCAGCATGTAAAGTAAGCCTCGATATGCCCACCCTAGATCTCCCAGAAGCCATAGCCAAGTAGGGCACTATCATATCCCCTGAATGCTCGTCTAGAGCCATACCAGTGTCTAACTCTCTAAGTAGCTTAAGAGCGGCATTCCTACCAACTTCTTCGCTGGGTTTTCCTCTCTTTCCAAGGTCATCAGAACCTATAACAGGAGAACTCTCGGTCCATAAAACTATTCCCGCTCCTGGTCCCAAATGAGAGTTTTCTGACCATTCTTCCTC
>JAVALV010000046.1:0-13764 GCA_032159055.1 Thermoproteota archaeon
TGACTAGATCGTATTCCCTTAATGGCTCCTCCGAGGAATCGTAATCTCCGATAGAGATCCTAACCTTCCATTCATTGAACATATGGGAAAATTCCTCATATTTTTCGTAGGCTAAGGATCTTAAGGGGGATAGATAGAGAACCTTCCCTCCATTTCCTAGTTCCTCATTCATTATCATCTCGGCAGCGAGAGTTTTACCTGATGCTGTAGGTGCCGCTAGGACGAAACTTCCCTTCTCAAGGAGCCCCTGCTCTATTATAACCCGCTGAGTTGGATACAAACTATCTACACCAGCTCTTTTCAGTAGAACATCTAAATTCATTGTTTCATCCTTCTAATAGCCTTATCTTGCCACCAGGAGGGAATATAATCAAGCCGTCCTCATTTAGTTTTCTAAGTATGTCCTCTATCACATATTCCTTATGCTCTAAATGCAACTTCTCTGCAGCTTTCTTCACTACTATCTCACGATCTATAATGCCATCCTCAGATTCTGATGCCAAATCTCTTATTATTTGGTAGACAATTTCCCTTCTCTTTACAGCTGGAAAAGATACCCCTGTCATTAATCCGGTAATATCCAGCATTCCTGAAACTACATCGTAGCTAGCGCCCTCAAGCATTACCTTAACTAGCTGGATCGCTCTCTCTGCATCCTCTTCAGTGACCTCCTTTCTGAGGTACATTCTCGCTCTTGCCTCACTTAATCTTATTAAAGCCTCTAATTGCCTTGGAGTTATTGCTATGGTCTCGAACATAGGCTCCCTTTCATCTTCACTACTCATACCTGACTTTCTCATCTCAACATAAAATTCCTTAATTTTTCTTGCAGCTCCTTCTGTGAGGACAGGATCTATGTTCTGCCTCGCATAGGCGATATATTTCTTTAGCAAGGAAGGATCTACTGGAGGTTTTGCTTCAGGATTTCTTCCCATTCTTGTGATTAAAATATGCTCTGCTACCATATTATCAGCTTCTGGCCTCGGTCTATCCTTCATTATAAAAACTAAGTCAAATCTGGATAGGATAGTTGGAGGTAGATTTATGTTCTCAGCTATCGATACGTAATCATCATACCTACCCTTTTTTGGATTGGCTGCAGCTATTATCGTAGTTCTTGCATTTAAAGTAGCTACTATACCGGCCTTAGCTATAGATATAGTTTGCTGTTCCATGGCTTCATGTATCGACCTTCGATCATCCTCATTCATCTTATCAAACTCATCTATACATGCTACACCTCTATCTGCTAACACTAGTGCTCCTGCCTCAAGAGTCCATCCACCAGTCGTAGAATCCCTTACAACTGCCGCTGTCAAACCAGCAGCAGTTGATCCCTTACCAGTTGTATATAGGCCTCGTGGAGCTAGCTGCGAGGTATACTTCAATAGTTGGCTCTTAGCTACGCCCGGATCTCCGACCATAAGTATGTTTATCTCACCCCTAACCTTGGAACCGTCTGGCAGGAACTTAGTGCTTCCTCCAAAGAGGGCATAAGCTATTGCCCTCTTAACTTCTATCCAGCCGAATATGGAGGGGGCAATGGATTTAACTATAAGATCTTCCAGCTCATCCTTTGAGGATAGCTTCCATATATTCTCTTCATCCTCTGGTGTTATTTCAAGTCTCTCGTAGACCCTGTTTGGAACATCTACATGGATTACCTCCAGATATCTCCTGTAAATTGGCCCTTCATTCCCTCTTTCCTCTCTCTTAGCTGGCCTTATCCTTATTATACCTGTAATCTTCACTCTATCTCCTGGCTTTACTTCATCTACTAGGTCATCTAGTAAGATTCCATCTATATGTTCCGGCATCATACCCGGGGGAAGGTCTTCGGGCCTCTCTTGTATCCTCACTGATCTCCAGCGTACAAATTCACTCAGTTCGTGATCGAATCTCATTGGAGAATTACATTCAGGACACCTTTCTGGAGGCCTGAATCTTCCACCTATTATGTCAACGCTCTCTATCCTACCACATTCAGGATTTGTGCAAACGAAAACGGCCTTAACCAGCTTATCATATATAGCGGAGACTCTAGTTATTATACCCCCTATTTCAACGAGTCGACCTATTGAGAACTTAGTTACGTCCCTCAGAGAAGTCTTTGTTGGTATATTATAGAACCTGAGGTGGAATCTACCCTCACTGTATACCCTAAGCCTATCTTCTCTGATGAGATCTCCTAGTAAATCATTAACTAAATCCTTTAGGGCAAGGGAACCGGCCTTTATGTGAACTGATGGATGTATTATTATATCCTCTGCTATCTCCCTGAATTCGGGATTAAAGTTGTATATATGCTCCCAATTTATGTTCAACGAGTTTCTCTGGTCTTCTATCATATGTCCTAGAGATTTCCTGTAAATGGGTTCTCCAGATTCATCGACGTAAAACTGTATGAATTCCTTATATCTCTCTGAAAGCTCATCTAAATCCAATAGAGGTGCTCTCTCAGCCATTACTCTCATCCCTTACTTCTAGGAAGGCACTCATCCACTCATCTAGCACTAGCTTTAGTGCGTTATAAAGGATGAGCTCTTCTAAAAGTAAATTTTTTGGAGACTTGTTCGTCTTTAGGGTGAGAGAAGTCCTGATATAATTTAATATCTTGCTTATCCTCCTATTGATTAAGGCCAGAGAATCCCTCCTGATTAGGGAATCCTCCGGTGATGACTTTAAGATTTCTCTAATTAGGGAATATGTATAAGGAGGGAGCTCCAAAGGGGTTATTGAAACACTTTCCTTGAAATAAAGCTCACTAATAACCTTTGGATTTTCATCTTTCTTAGATACGAGTCCCTCCCTCTCTAATTCATCCGCTAGCCACCTAGGTATCTCTGCTTCGACTCCCTTAAATAATCTTACATCTATTCTCTCTAAATCTATATCTCTTTTAGGTATCACCCTGACATAATGAAGCTTCTCTAACGTTCTAGCCATTCTTCTAGATATCAATATGAACACCTTAAGTAAGGGAAAGCATGTTAAATAAGGTCAACTGTCGAATTCATGCGATGCTAGTGAAAGGCTCTCCGGTAAACAGGGTATCGCTGATATATAATAGTAGTAAACAAAAGACTCTGAAATTAGCTAAAGCCATCGAAAAAAGCCTAATCTCTGCTGGTATAACTATCGTGGATCAGAGCTCTGCGCCTGACATGGTTATAGTAATAGGGGGTGACGGCACCCTACTCAGGGCATTTCATCAAATACAAGGGAAAGTTCCACTGCTTGGTGTGAAGGATGGGACCTACGGCACGTTATTAGAGGTAGATCCGGACGAAATAGGTTATTTATCTGATATACTGAGAAAAGGAATGTACTGGCTTGAGCAGGCGAGCACAATAGAGACTGTTGGGAAACCCAAGCTTATAGCTCTAAACGAGTTTCTTATAAGGAGTGGAAAGATAGGAAAATCATCCAAGCTTGGAATAGCCATTGATTCCATGCCTACGGGCGAATGCATCTGTGATGGGATCATAGTATCTACACCAACTGGATCATTAGCATATTCCCTTGCAGCAGGAGGTCCTCTACTGGATCCGAGATCTAGTGATATGATTGTGTCTTATGTAGCCCCTTGGCCTCCAAGCCTTACCCTCGCAGTAAAATCATTTGTCATTGCCTTAAGCTCTAAAGTAGAGATCTGGTCATCAGAACCTTATGTTTACGTGATAGCTGATGGATTGTCTCCTGTTAGGATTTCTCCTCCTATCAAAGTTACTGGTTCTAACACTAAGGCAATATTAGTAAGATTATCTCCAAACATCGCCGATTTTTACAAGAGAATTGCTAGGAGGATGGTACCAAGAAGACTCACAGGCATAATGGATTATTTAAAGATGGGGACATCCCTCCAAAATCTTTAAATTACCCAAGCTGGATCCTTCTCCTTGGCGGGGGTGGCCGAGCCAGGTCAAAGGCGGCGGACTCAAGATCCGCTCCCTCAGGGGTGCGTGGGTTCAAATCCCACCCCCCGCATGGGACCTATTCCCTTCCTTAAGCAACTCCCTTAATATCGGATTGAGCTCTATCATTTTGGTCTTGCCTAAAGAAGTTCTCCTTACAGCGCCTAGAGAATCTAGCCTTTTTAAGACTCTTGAGACCTTACTCTTCGAAAACCCGGTCAATTCTGGTAGCTCTTTCTGTTCAATTTTTCCATCTTTACTCATTAATATATCGACTATACTCCTTTCATCTCTATCCAATTTTTCAATCAAGTCTCTGTATTTTGATATGTCCTCTTCACCTAAATCTAATACGAACCCATCATCCTCGCTAGTCCAGCCCTTTAAAACTGCTTTCCTCTTAGTAGTTCTCCTATACAAAACTAGGATCGTAGAACCGGTCATAATGTTTGAAACTATGATAATTATAGCTATCTCAAGGAAAGGGAAATTTTCTCCCTTTTTCACGGTCGTACTAGTTACTGGGGTAATATTCCTAATAGGCGTCGTGATGGGGGCCTCGCTTAGGATCTTAAATTCCAAAATAAAATCCCATCCAGCTCCTCTTGGTGGTCCAAATGTTCTCCATACTGCAGTTAACCTGCCAGAGAGAGAATCCATCTCTACTATACCATTCGAGCCAACTTTAGTTATACCCGCTCCATAAGGAAGGATTGCCCTCATAGTAGAGGTATTATAATAAACAGTTATGTTAGGCACATACATTCTATAAGCAAACCTATATCTGCTGTCCGATAGCCTTACTAAAGCTGTAGAAGGCTTAAGAGTGAATGTGAAGGATATGTTCTTTACATTTCCCGGCCTTAATCTCTTGGGGAATGTAACAAGCAATACATCACTGAATGACTCTGTCTTGATCTTTTTTACCGTTATGTTACCAAGCAGAGGTCTATAGCTTTGGATTCCCTTTTTTGGATTCTCCATAGCGATTCCTATGGGCACTATAGGGAAAGTTATCGAGCCAATAGTTCCATTGTACTTGTCTGATACTACGATTTCAGCGATTATCGTAACTTTTACAGAGGAATTCTCGAAAAGTTCAGTATTTACATTCATCCTATTTATGAAGGCTCCGTTGCTTGGTTCACCAGACACCTCAATGATCGACGCGAATGAGCAGAGTATCATGGGGAGCAACATTATTATTGTTAGCATCGTTGCGTTTCGTTTCATGTGCTTCACCTTTTCTCAAGATACATGCGAAACACATTAAATAACCTTATTAATATATACCGGCTCTAGTCGATAGGAGATCTGTTTGAGGTCAAAAATTCTCGTGAGGAATATCACACAATGGATAAGTATGCTTAATAATAGATCCTCCCATTCAGACGTTGAGATAGTTGTAGAGGGGGCTAGAGATATAGAAGCACTGAGAGGAGTGGGAATTAAAGGGAAATTTACCTTAGCATCTCTCCTACTTAGGGAGATAAAGAATGAAGGATGCAAGAGAATAGAGAATAAGACATTCATCATCCTTACCGATTTCGATAAGGAAGGCATATCACTTTACAAGAGATTAAAGAGAACTATAACAGAACTAGGAGGTAAAATAGATGACCTCCCTAGAAAGCGGTATGTTTTCTTAAAACTCCCACCTCTCATAGAGGAGCTGGAGAGCTTTACCAGAAGGAGGGTGGAGGATTGGGATTACCTGAGAATAGAGTGGGCATTAGAGTAATAGTCGAAGCAGAGGTCTATCCTACGGAGGATCCCAAGAAGGTTTTTCGAGCTATGAGCACAATAGTTCCTTTTAATGAAGAAATGGATGATGTCGAACTCTCCGGAGATGAGATAAAACTTATAACTATTAGAAAGGAAGGTTACGAGTCCTTAATAAAACTTAGATCCTCCCTTAGAAGTAATAAAGTCTTAGATACAGCTAGGAGCCTTTTATTAACTAGAAAGCGCGAATTAAGGCCCCTAAGGTTCCATAAGCAGGCAGCTTATGGAGGTAAAGTAAAGCTATGCGATAAGGACGAGATATCCCCTCTTGGGGTAATAACGCTCAGGATAGAATATGAAGGTGATCCTATAATATTAGCCAACTGGCTTACGCCTAAAACAGAGAAAGGAAGACCTATTGAGGAAGCGACGATACAAGACCTTATTTACGGAGCTAATTCAGATAGAGCTAGAGATTAATAGTCATAAAATCTTTAGCCACTACTATTTCTCCATCAAAGACTCTAGAGGCTTCTTCTTTGAACTTTATTAGATCCTCCTCCCTATATCTGGCACTAAAATGGGTAAGAACCAGCATTTTTACATTAGCAGCTTTTGCAACTTCTCCTGCCTCCAGAGCAGTGCTATGCCCAGTCATTATGGCCCGATCTTTCAATTCGTTAAGATATGTGGCTTCGTGAATTAGCATATCTGCCCCTCTTGCTTTATTTACCACGGATTCAACTGGCCTAGTATCTGATGAATAAACCAAGACAGGCCCCTCTCTTGGTGGGCCCATTACCTCCTGAGGTTTTACTATTCTCCCGTTTGGAAGCTTAACGGAGTAACCCTTCTGGAGCACTCCTCGAAGAATCGGAGGTACTCCAAGTTTATCTGCCTTCTCCGGATCAAATCTACCTGGCCTCTCCTTTTCCCTTATTTTAACCCCATATGTCTCAAAACCGGCATGATTCACCGGGAAAAATTCCAGTAAGAACTTATTAAGACTAAATATCTTATTTATTTTTATCTCATCGAATGATATCTTAAATTGGTGTCTGGAACCTGTTACATCCTCTATTCTTCTAATTATGTCTTCTAAATCAGATGGTCCTATTACATGAAGTTCTGAACTTTTTCTGAGAATCCCCAATGTCTGAATAAGTGGAAGAAGACCGAAGAAATGATCTCCGTGTAAATGCGTAATGATTACGTTGTGTATCTTCATTAAACTTTCTCCTGCCTTAATCATCTGCCTTTGAGTTCCTTCTCCACAATCTAGCAATATAGAATCACCTAATGTCCTTATTATTATAGAAGGCAATCCTCTGTCATTTGTAGGTATAGCAGAGCTTGTTCCTAGGAACCTGACCTTCATACTAAGGTAACCTCGCTATCCATAAATGCCTAATCAAAGATCTATGCTCCCTTATATAGAAACTCTGAACAGGTTCATATCCCGAGCTGGTGAAATGGCTCGCATCTAGGTAACCCTTAGGGGATGATATGGCAATCCAACCTCCTTTTCTAAGATAATCAGTTGATTTTTCAACGAATTTCCTCACTAATTCATTAGGGCTAAAACCGACAGATTTGCTTATTCTACCATAAGGAGGATCAGTAACTATCCTATCGACCTTATCCTCTAGATTCAGATCGAGAGCGTTCCCAAGCATTAACTTAAATCCCTCTAGAAACCCATATGCAATGAGATTGCTCTTCGTTTCAAAAAGCATTCTGCTATTTATATCGGTACCTATCACCCTAGCGCCAATGGATAATGCCTCTAAAGCTATACCACCAACCCCTACGAATGGATCCAGTACTACATCATTCGGCTTAGTTCTAGCTAGATTGACCATAGCCCTAGCTAGGGTAGGTCTCATAGATGCTGGATGAACGAAAGGTCTAGCTGCGACCTCTTTTATCTTGAATAATGCTCTATCAATCTCATATTCCTTTAGAAAAATGATAATTAGATCAGAAGTAAGTAGGGCAACCACTTCCATATCTGGGCTATCTAAATTTACCTTAGCTTTCGGATTTTTCGAGAGTACCCAAGAACCAAGCTCTCTCTCAAGATCTGCTCTTCTCATCCAACCACAGCATCCTCTGATTCTAATTGTTGTGGCTCGAAATCTCCCTATAATCTTGGGAGGATCTATCTCTCTAAGTTTCTCATTAAGAGGATCTCTAGAATCTAGTATAGCTATTAATTTTCCAAACTGTTTTGTGAAGGCAAGCCTATCCCTCAATAAGCTTTTAATAGAGGTATCCAAGTTGGCATCAAGAATGAGAGCTGAGTTTGCTTTCTTCACTACTCTATAACCTACCTCAAGCGATTCTAAAACTGCCTTAACTTCCTCTCCAGGTAGAGATGGATGCTCTCCTGAAAGGAGGAACACCTCTCTCATCTATTCGGCTTCCTCCTTCAAATGATCTAGTAGTAGCCCCTTTAATATCGGCAAACCAGTTCCATCCTCGGCGGATATTTTTGTAAAAATTATATTCCTTTCATTCAAATAGCTGATTATCTCATTAAATTTTTCTCCATACTCCTCCCTTAGATCTATCTTATTTATTATAGCTATCATATGATGCTTTAGAGAACTAGAGAGCTCCTCAAACAATGAAACTTGCTCCCCTATAGAACACCCACAGATCTCAGTTGGATCGAAGATGTATAGAACGGGGCCTTTTAAGTATTTTAAGGCTACTATAGCCTGCAATTCGATCTTATTTCTCTTATATAATGGCCTATCGAGCAAGCCAGGAGTATCTATAAATTGCACTTTTTCCCCTCCCAGCTCCCCATGTCCGATTATTAACCCCTTTGTTGTGAAGGGATAAGGGGCTATCTCAGGTGTTTTTGTGGTTAGCTTAGAGAGTAAAGTACTCTTTCCAGTATTAGGCATTCCTGCTATTATTACTGTCGTCATCTCAGTATCTAAGTCTGGTAGGCCTTTTAAGGCAGGTATTATCTCTCTCAAGAGATCTATCTCCTGACTCACCCTCTTAATAACAGAGGATATTCTGCCAAGAACTTCTTTTCTCAATTGTATCATGAGATCAGGATCATCTACCTTCTTTATTCTAGCCATATAAATTCTAGATAATCTCTTTATTAATTTAGAAGCCCATTGAATTGCTCCTAAAGAATGTTTTACATGGTCAACGTTTGCTATCACATCAAGTAGCTCTCTATAAAAGGGGTCCAATCTCTCTATACTCGGGAATTTTTTAACAACCTTATCTAACCTACTTGTTATGGTATCAGAAATTACTTGTATCCTCGATATTTCTCTTGCTTTATAAATGAGCAGCCTATCTCCTCTACTCCTAATAGGCTTCGATTTTCTAAATGCTCTTCTAAACGAGATATCCAATATCTCATCTACACTCAAAGGTATTACAGCCTGATTGAATGGATTTGGCAATTTAATCAACTCAAGTTAGGAAGAATAACAGCACATTGTATATCAGCATTAGGGCTAGGGGAGCTGATATGGCCCATGTCAGCTTTCTCGCTAGCGCATCGTCCCCAAGGTACATAGCCAGTAATTCTGATAGGACTAGACCTCCATCTAATGGTAGTATTGGCAGAGCATTCAAGCCGGCCAATCCCAGATTGAAAAGCAGTAGGAACTCGAATAGCTCTACGAGTTGAATGACTATGTAACTAGGAAGCGGCACTATTGGCTTGTAGTACGGAAAAGGCGAAAGTCTAACGCCCAAAAATGCAATATCAGGATTATCTGGTCTAGATCCTAGCTTAACAATGAAGGGGCCTCTGTCTGTGATCACTCGGACATCTTCCCCAGGATGATACTTTCTCAATGCTTCTATCAGAGAACTGATGTCTGTAACCTTATAGTCTCCTATTTGCTTAATTACAATATTATTAGGTAATATACCATAAGATGGGCCATTTTGAAATACACTTTCCACATAAACTCCTGAGGGAGAATGTAGAAATCCAGGAAATATGGAAAGTGCTATTATAACAAAGAGCAATGATGTAAGGATATTCATGAAAATACCGGAGGAATATAATCCCATTTTACGTATAGGGTCAAGTCTTTTTATGGAATCCTCATCTGGTTCTACAAAAGCTCCTATGAAGAGAAATAGAACGAAGAAAGAGATTTTCCTCACCTGAACACCTACGTATGTACTGGCAGCAGCGTGTCCAAATTCGTGAACAACTAATACAATGAATATCGAGAGAAGGACTGGTATGCTTAAATCAAACGTCACTCCTGGTATGACAGGTACTATCCCAGCTACCTTAGGTCCAGAAATGGTACTAATTGTTATCTGAATCAAATACACTAAAGTTATCGCAGAAAGAGCAAGCAGGGAAACTATACCTAGCTTGAGGAGGGGCCCTATAATTCTACTTAGCGATCTAAATATTTTTGAGAAATTCTCAGGCGGGAACGACAGCTCTATATAAAATATATTAACCTTTAATCTATCCTTGCCTACATACCTGCCTATAAGGGATCCAATGACGTAGATAGCAATCCAGAAGATGAGAAAATCCACTAGGAAATCTTGGGAGATCATCTCTAACCCTAAGGTCTAAATAAATGAGCAAGTATTTCAGCTACTTTGTATACTGATGGTAGAAGTACATATTCATCAGCCGAATGATGGTTTCCTCCCTGCGGTCCGAATATTACGGGCCTTATTCCTTTCATCCTATAGAGATAATTTGCATCGGACACCGTCCTATATATATCTACATCTAACCTATCACCTATAACTTCCCTTGCTGTTGCTTGAATTTCTTCTATGAAATCATCATTCTCTGATAATTCATATGGTTCCATGAATGGCGTAGGCCTCTTCATTAGAGATATCTTTATCTTAGCTTTCAGTTCTGGGGTTTTCTTAAGGTGTCTCATAAATTTCTTCCTTATAACTCCAGGATCATTCCTCGGTGGATAGTGCCTGTCAAGTCTTACCAAGCATCTATCTGGATGCGCTATGATTAGTTCAGGAGATTTTATACTGAGCGGAGCTACACTTCCCCCTATACCATCTACCTTAGGTAAATCAATAGCCCAGAGGATGATCTTAGCAGCTTCTATAACTGCGTTAATTCCTGCTACTTCGGTACCTGGAGCTGCTAGTCCCCATACATCCACATCAAATACGAACCTGCCAAAAGCCCCCCTGAATAGCTTCATATTTGTGGGTCCAGCAACTATGGCCTTATTTACCTCTGGGAGTATGCCGCTTTTTAGTAACTCATAGGTTCCTCTGCTAAATCCCTCGGCGTCGCATACAGCGGCGAATATAAGTCCCCTACTTTTATTCCACTTTGATGCTGTAATTAGGACTTCCATCATTGCCGCAAGCATACTTTTATCGTCAAACACACCAAGTCCATACAATTTGTCGTCTTCTATATCGCCCCAAGGACTTTTGGTCCAATTGGTATATATCTCAAAAGTATCTGTGTGAGCTAGTAGAAGGATACTATCCTCATTTTTGGTATTAAGGAATGCTATTACATTACCAGCGCAATCTTTTACCGGTTGATGCACTACTTTATCCGCATATCTGGAAAGAATATCCGTTATATAGTAAACTACCTCACCCTCTCTTCCTCTAAAACTCTTTATACCGACTAGGTCTATGAGCATATTCTTTATTCTATCTTGATCTACAAGGCTCATTGTATATCCCTATACAGTCTTAAGAGGTATGTATAAGGTCTTAGGTCCAGATTCGGATATGAGCAACAGATCAATGCCATCGCCTGATAGAGCATCTCTGGATATGGCTTCTCTCATTGCCATTTCAGCGAGGTTTAAAGCATCATCACTTGATAGGTCCTCCCTATATCTTCTCTCCAATATTCCTGTGGCGATCTGAGCCCCAGTTCCTACTGCCGCAAACTTCTCCTCCATGAGCCCTCCAGCAGGATCTAAAACCAGTATCTTGGGGACATCGTCTTCCAGCCCTCCTACTATAAGCTCAGCGTAATATATCCCTCTAAACCTACCTTGATACAATAGGAGGGAGAGCAATTTAGCTACATTAGTAGGACTAGCCTCTCTCTCATGATCTAGCTCGTACATAGTCATATTATATCTGGCTACATCAATGAGCTCTTGAAAATCGCCTGGTAAACCTGCTGTTGAAATACCTACCCTGTTATTAAACAGGAAGACCTTCTTAGCAGACTTACTCAATACGAAAGTACTATAAGATACTCTCCTATCGGCTGCTAGGACGACACCGCCCTTAAACCTCATACCAATTGCTGTAGCTAGCACCACTGTAACACACCCTTTACAAATGGAGCCCCGGGCGGGATTCGAACCCGCGACCTCCGCCTTACCAAGGCGGCGCTCCAACCGAGCTGAGCTACCGGGGCCCACCTTACCATTAACCGAATCTCTTTATAAATACTATTTTTGATTCTCCCGATATCGCAGCATAATTCCTATAGACAGGGTTATTATTAATAGGACCACTAAATATGGCACTAAACTCACATATTGCCTATACACCGAGATTCTTACTGTAATCTTAGATCCTTTAGGGAAATAGCCACTATAGCTTGAAGAGAGGGTAGATATGTAGATAAAGAGGCCTTTGTCATCTGAATACCACATATAGTAAGTGGATGGAAGTTTACTCTCAACATGGACGTTCTTTATGGTTTCTCTTAAAATCTTTAACTTAATATATACCGTAGGTGTAGAGTTGATTAAATATATCCCATAACTATTATCTGCAATAGCTCCAACTCTGTACAATGGCATACTCTTATTACTTATTCTTAAAGAAGGATCTCCTAGGACTACCTCATATGCTGCCTCGGTATTTTCAATACCTTCCTTCTGAAATTCTTTTATATGAATGTTATTGACAGCCATAACAGCTTCTCCTATAGAATACCCATCCATTAGCATCAAAGTAATGAGATCGGGATAGGACGTACCTGCCTCTGAGCTAATGCTGAATTCCACTTTCCTAGAGCCAATATAAGCAAAGGCTCCAGCTTGGAGCATAGAATAGGCTATCGATCCTTCAGGACTCTCCAGTTCTGAAAACCTTAAAGTATCACAGGATAATGTGATCGCTATTGAACCATCAAGCTCCGTCTTCTCTATGAGAGAGGATGTTATTATAGGATAGCCATCGCTCTTTAAAGCCATTACATATGGATTTCCATGCAAATTTAGGTAAATTATACCACCTTTCGCATCGCTCAGTATTGATAGTGAGGTTTCTGAGGTTACATTGCTATATGACACATCGGGATGTATTATCTTAGAATCGTAACCATAGAGCGAAGATATATATTCTATTTTATGAGCTAAAGGAAGGCCATCCTCCAGAGAGATACCTCTTACAACTTTATTTGATATCGAACGTTCAAAGGTGGGTCCTGAGAGAAGTATGAAAGGAGTATCTATAGTAGTCCCAGTTATCACTCCAAGCGGTATATCTAGGAATGGATCTTTGTCCACGTTTAATGCTATCTTTAGAACTCTCTCATATCTTCTGTAGTTATAATCAACTATGGGTTCGGTGATCATGATTAAATAGCCCACGCCTTTTAGCGATGATGGATCTACTTTGATGCTGTCCATATCTATCATTCTGGCTCCTTTTAGTATTGCCGCATATGCTGCTAAAATAGCATATTCAACTCCATCTGTGCTGAAAAATAAAATAGCATATTTGGATCTCCTCTTGGATATGCTCCCTATGATACCATCCATCTCGCTTAGGATGGAATGAACTTCGCTTTTATTGTACAGGATACCTGGTTTATTAATTTCATGTAAATAGACTAAAAGGTATGCTAAGTCTCTAGGAGTTAGTCCATTTATATTTATATCTCTACTTATTTTAACCTTCCTTACCGGTATTCCCATCCTCTTGAGCCTTCGATCGGTCTTAGTAATGTTGCCTGACAGAACTATCCTGTAGCTGTCATTTAATGAAGATATGTAATAAGCTGCGGTTTTGACATCGTCAGTTAAATAAATTGAAGGTAAATTTTCTGAACTGGATAGCGGGAGATACTGGAATAGTATGATGGCCAGTAAGAGATAAAGAAGCTTCAATTCAATCATTTCCCCCACACATATGCTTA
>JAVALV010000047.1:0-4355 GCA_032159055.1 Thermoproteota archaeon
GGTTGGGCCTAAATATCCTAACATATCTTTATGTAATTTAAACGAGGACATAGGCCGAAAGGTGCATGACATGATACCTATAGCTAGGCCCTGCTTAGGTGAGGATGAGATAAGAGAGGTAAGGAGAGTACTAGAGTCAGGCATGATCGCCCAAGGCGAATTAGTAAGGAAATTCGAGGAAGAATTTGCCTCCTATGTGGGAAGCAAGTATGCCATAGCGGTATCTAGTGGAACTGCAGCCCTTCACGTTGCCCTAATATCTTTAGGTGTAGGCCCTGGAGACGAAGTTGCAGTCCCAAGCTATACCTTCTATTCCACGGCATCATCGGTGATTCTATCTGGAGCTAGACCTGTTTTCATTGATGTTGATATTAGAACAGGCACGATGGATCCAGGGGATTTAGCTAGTAAGATTACTGAAAGGGTGAGGGCGGTAATTCCTGTGCACATACATGGTCATCCGGCAGATCTAGATTCTATTAGAGAGGTAATAGGAGAGAAGGAGATATATGTACTAGAGGACTCCGCTCAGGCTCATGGCGCTCTCTATAAGGGATCTAAGGTGGGGAGTCTAGGGGAAGCTGGAGCTTTCAGCTTTTACCCAACGAAGAACATGACCACTGGGGAAGGAGGAATAATAACTACTGATGATGAATATGTATACGAGCGAGCGAGAGCTATAAGGGATCAGGGACAGGTCTCAAAGTACGAGCATCACTACATAGGGTTCAATTATAGAATGACCGAGATAAATGCCGCTATAGGGATCGTGCAACTAAGAAAACTGGATAAATTCAATGCCAGAAGGAAAGAAATTGCTTCCATATACACGCAGGAGCTCTCTGGACTGGTTGATACGCCCTTCGTAGCCGAATGGGCCGATCCCGTATGGCACCTCTATCCTGTGAGGGTAAGGGAGAAGAGAGATGAGGCGGTAAATAGACTTAGAGAGCTCGGTATTTTAGCTAGACCTGCATACCCGATGCCTCTTCAAAAGCAACCCGTGATGTCTAAACTAGCAAATAGGGAGTATAATTACCTCCACGTACTCTTTGAGGGATTAGATTATTCAGAAATTGAGACACCTAATGCCGAGAAACTGACAAAGGAGCTGTTATACCTCCCTATATATTCATGTATGAAAGATGAGGAAGTGGAGGAGGTAGTGGAGAAGGCGAGGAATGTGTTTAAGTCCCTTTAACTGCCTCAATAAATGAGAGGTATACCGGGCTTGGATTTCCTGGCCTAGATTTGAACTCTGGATGGAATTGAACTCCGACAAAGTAGGGATGGCCTTCCACCTCGAAAGCATTGATAATCCTACCGGTAACGTCAATTGCTGCTATTTTATATCCTCTCTCAGACATTCTCTCCGCATATTCCCTGATTATATGATATCGATGCCTGAATCTCTCAACAACTCTCTCCCTGCCGTAAGCCTTGCGAAGAATCCCTTCTAGAAGTAGAACCTCATGTCCTCCAAGTCTCATGGTCCCTCCTATCTCATCTACTTGTTTCTGTTCAGGTAGAAGGTCAACAACGGGCCAAGGGGTGGTTGGATCTATCTCCGTTGAGTTTGCCCTAGCCCATCCCATGAACTCCCTTGCAAATGCGTCTGTAGCTAGTTGAGCTCCGAAACATATACCTAGGAAAGGTTTCTTCTGCTTTAATGCCCACGTGGCTGCAGATATCATCCCTTCTGTTCCTCTGGAACCAAAACCAGGTGTTAGTAAGATTCCATCAGATTCTTTAAGCTTATCCCATCCATCTCCCTTCTCTAAACCTTCTGAATCTACAGGAACTATTTGAGGCCTTATTCCTGCTTCAGCTCCGGCATGTTTTATGGCTTCAACTATGGATATATAGACATCAGACATCCTCCAATATTTTCCTACCATTGCTATTTTTCTCGGTTTCCCTTCTCTAAACCTTCTTACTATCCCTTCCCATCCACTCATATCTGGTTTTCCCTTCAACCCAAGTTTTCTCTCGATTTTACTTCCTAAACCTTCTCTTTCAAGGTATAATGGAAGACCATACACGATGTCTAGATCTGGATCCTCGAAAACAGCATCGTATGGAACGCTTGCATATAAGGCGAGTTTTTTCTTTACCTTCTCGGGTAGAGGAGATGATGTTCTGGCTATAACGAAATCAGGTGGTAATCCAGCTGCTAGAACTTCTCTAAAGAATAGTTGTGCAGGCTTGGTCTTAAACTCACCAAGGGTCTCTACGAAGGGAACATAGGTCACATGGATATGTACTGAGTTACCTGCTCCGACCTCTAACCTCATCTGTCTCAATGCTTCCACGAAGGCCATAGCCTCGTAATCACCAACAGTCCCTCCAAGCTCTACTATCATTATATCTGGATTTTCCCTCTCAGCTACAAGGTATACCCTTTTCTTTATCTCTTCTGTGACGTGAGGGATTAGCCTTATCGTTTGCCCTAGATAGACGCCCTTTCTCTCGCCTAGTATGACACTAAGCATTATCTGACCGCTAGTTATGTTGTTAGAGGGATGCATGTTTATGCCCAGAAATCTCTCATAATGGCCGAAATCTTCATCTATCTCAGCTATATTAAATTCCACACCCTTACCTGGACGAAAATGCCATACTTCCTCTGTTACAAAGACTTCACCATGCTCAACCGGGTTAAGCGTACCTGGATCTGGATTTAGGTAAGGATCTATCTTTATCATTGAAATGGAGAATCCTCTCGATTGCATCAGTTTCCCAATGGAGGCCGCTATTACCCCCTTACCTAAACCACTAATTACTCCGCCTGTAACCAGAATTAACTTAAAGCTCACGTATTAGCTCTTAGAGTAGGTCACATAAAAACTTGAGAACCACGGTGCCTACTGCGTATAATTACAGATTTTCACACTCAATCCGTTTTCCTTCAATAAAAAGGAAATCATGGAAAACTCTTTGGCTGAACCGGAGGATTAAATACATTAGCTGAAACTGAATAAGAGATCGTTCTTGCTATTCCCTCATATCTGATAACATCCTTCCCATCGGAGGATTTCCATAGAGATAGGAAGTAACCCGGTATACCGTCTGATGTGATGCATATTTCTATATAGGCCAATCCCATTTTTTCACTTCCATGTACCTTCATTCTCTCCTGCTTCTTCACATAGTAACAGTAACAGATTTTGCCGGCATACTTCCTAGTACCGTTGTAAACGGGGCTTTTGAAACTCTGGCCTTCTCTAACGGGATCGTTCACTTGAGGTTTATTCCCTTCCTGAGATGATGGGTACTGTCCCTCTTTGACCTTAAAACACTGCCAGTTTTGCTGAGCTTGCTTAAAGCAAATTATATAGCTGCTAGTGCCGTTCCTTATACTTATATATCGACCTTGAGGTGTGCTCAGATCGAATCTATTCCTCGTTCCCTTGACGTACATGCTCGCAGTTCCCTCCTTCTTTAAGTTCTCATATAGATCATAGGTAACAGAAAACTCTCCTTTCTTGAGAAATAGAGAGCTAAAACTTGGGCCTTTCCCTACTCCAGTCTTCGTTTGGGTCTTACCTCCGCTAGTTGATACTGCTGTAGTTGACGTACCTCCATGTCCGCTGCTGGATGCCACCTTACCAAGCAGAGACGGAGCTACTCCTTTTGAAATTGCCATATACGCAGAACCGAGCACTATAACCACTATTGCTACTACTCCAACGATTATGAGGCTATCTCTATTCATTGATAGAATTGCCCTAATCAGCATAATAAGGATTTGTGATCGAAAGTCGAGGTTTTATCTAGTGTTAAGTGAAGTTAAAAGGGGGGAAGGAGTAAGGTAAGAAAAAATTATGGAGTTATCATAGGTTTAGTTATATATTTGACGTCAATCGTGATCACTTTAGCGGCAAATAGAGCCCATCCGAAGGCTATTGTGAAGATGCCGAAGTAGAAACCAGCAAGGTTATAGTCATGATTAAGATGTGCTTGTAAGCCTAAGGCAAACGTTATAATCTCTATTACTAGCATAAGGAGAAATATGTACTTCCCCCACTCCAAGGCCAAGGAGTAATGCCTAACTCTTTTAGCGGGGGGCCTTCTATTTGGTGGAACTGGCTTGGATGTATACCTAGCAGCTGGTATCCCAGTGACTATTGCCACGACGACTCCTACAACTAAAGCATTGATCAGAGGGATCTGCTGCCCTGGTGTGATCATCCCATATACTGTGAAAACAATGAACTCTCCTACCATTATAGCTCCATAAACCGTTGCTATTCTCCTGTTCCTTGGATGTCTACTATAAACAGGATCTATCCAAGGCATGAGGACGAATATGAGCAGTAGTATACCTGGTACGATCAATCCAGCAAATACCGGGT
>JAVALV010000048.1:0-5513 GCA_032159055.1 Thermoproteota archaeon
ATATAGTGTAGTAACCTAGCTTACCATTGCCTACATTCCCAGATACGCCTTTCTAACATGCTCATTACCTAGTAACTCTTCTCCACTACCTTCCATCACTGTAGCACCGTTCTCAATAACATATGCTCGATGGGATATGCTTAAAGCCATGTAGGCGTTCTGCTCTGCAATGAGAATAGTGGTGCCTCTCTCCTTGTTTATCTGCGTAATTGTATCGAATATCTTATCCACAAGCATAGGAGCGAGTCCGAGCGATGGTTCATCTAATAGCATTAGAGTAGGATTCCCCATTAATCCCTTGCCTATAGCTAGCATTTGCTGTTCGCCACCACTTAATGTACCAGCTAGCTGCTTTTCTCTTTCCTTTAATACGGGGAAGATGGAGAAAACGAAATCTAGGTCTCTTTCTATTCCATCCTTATCCTTCCTAAGAAAAGCACCCATCTCTAGATTTTCCCTTACGGTCATATCTGGAAAGAGCCCCCTTCCCTCGGGGACGTGTATGATCCCTATTGATGCTATTTGATATGGCTCCATGCCCACTAAAGATTTTCCTTTGAATGTTACTTCCCCCTTAAGGGGCCTGATAATGCCCGTAATAACCCTCAGCGTCGTTGTTTTTCCAGCTCCATTAGCTCCAATTAGGGAAACTATCTCTCCTCTATTTACCTTAAGGGATACACTCTTAAGGGCAATAGCCTTACCGTAAGCAGCAGATATCTCCTTAACCTCTAGCATGAAACCTCTCCCCCAAATAAGCTTTTATCACATCATCATTCTGGGATATCTCTTCAGGAGTTCCCTCAGCAATCTTCTTTCCGAAGTTAAGCACCATTATCCTCTCGCAAATGTTCATTATCACCCTCATGTTATGCTCTATTATTGTAATTGTGACGCCAGAATCCCTTACCTTCTTAACTACTTCCATGACCTCATCCATCTCCTTAGGCGTCAAGCCTCCAGCTGGTTCGTCCAACATTAACATTTTTGGCTCAGTTGCCAGTGCACGAGCTATCTCCAATCGCTTTCTCTCCCCATGAGGGAGCGTTTCCGCTAAATTCTCTTTTCTATGAAGCAAACCAACGAAATCTAATATCTCCTCTGCTCTTTCTGCAGCATCTCTCTCATCCAATCCAGTGACTATTCCCTTAGTCGCGTATATGGGAACCAAGACATTATCTATCACTTTCATTCCCAAGAAAGGCTTAACTATCTGCCAAGTTCTAGTTAGGCCGAGTTTTGCTAGCTTGTGAGGCTTTTTGCCTGTTATGTCATTTCCCATAAAGAATATCTTGCCCTCATCGGGCTCATAAAAACCTGTTATTACATTGAAGAGGGTAGTCTTCCCAGCACCATTTGGACCTATTATCCCGAAAATTTCGCCTTCCTTTACATAAAAGCTTACATTATCGACAGCAACTAATCCGCCAAATCTTTTAGTTACACCTTTAGCCTCTAAGATCATCTTCCTTTCACCTTCCTAGCAATTAATTCCACCATTCCGTAGATCCCCGAGGGGAAGAATTTCATGACAAGTATTATGAGCAAGCCATAGATGAGATATCTGTACTCCAAATATGGACGTAACAGCTCCTGAAGCAGCGAAAGTACAGCAGCACCCATCACAGGACCAACTATAGTACCGAATCCTCCAATAATGTCCATGGACAGTATATATATTGATTCGCTTAGAGTAGACAACCCAGGGCTGATGTATCTAAGATAATGAGCATACAGGCCTCCCGAAATACCAGCAAAGAATGTTGCTATGAGGAATGCATATACTTTGAACGATGGTACATCCACACCAACAGACAAGGCGGCTTCTTCATCCTCTCTTATGGACATGAGGATTTTTCCAACTCTGGATTTTGTTAGTAGGTGCATTAGAAAAGTACTTACTAAGGCAAATATCAGCGCAACATAGTAGAAATTAACTTTGATCCTGAAATCTAATGGTCCTATACTAGGGAGGGGGGGTATATCGGGAATCCCAAGGGGTCCTCTAGTTAACCACTCTAAGTTGATTAACATGAGCCATACTATGACACCAAAACCAAGTGTAGATATGGCAAGATAAGGACCTCTTAGCTTAAGAGAGGGCACTCCCAGAATTAATCCGAAGATAGAAGCCATGATTCCTCCAACAAATATGCCTATCCACGGGCTTACTCCCCAATTCATAGCTAATAAGGTCGATGTATAAGCTCCTATAGCAAAGAAAGCAGCATGTCCTAGAGATAACCTGCCAGTATACCCAACTAGTATGTCTAAGCTCGCTGCTGTTGCAGCATATAGAAGTATCAATATTGATACGTGAGTGATATAATCCCCGGCTAGGGGGATAGGTATCAATAATATTCCCGCTATTACATAATACTTAGCTAATTTAAGGAGCACTTCTTTGGTAATTCCAAGCATCACTTCTTCCCTCCACCTAGTATCCCCTCAGGCTTGATCCATAGTACTAGGATCATTATTGCGAAGGCAACAACCTCTCTGTATTCTGTTCCCAAGAAAAGACCCCCCAAGCTCTCAGCTAATCCAATGAGGAAACCAGCAAGCATACTACCTATTATATTGCCCATTCCACCTGTTATAACTACAACAAATGCTATCGCAACAACGTCAAGTCCCATCGTCGGATAAACGTTATAAATAGGTCCGAGAATACCTCCAGCTAAGGCTGCTAAGCCGGTAGAGAGGAACATTGTTATGTCGTAGATCTTATAGACATTAACACCGACGAGCATGGCGGCAGACGGATTTTGAGCAGTTGCTCTTATTGCTCTACCTGTTTTAGTTAGCTTTAAGAAGCTATAAAGACCTACCATGGTCGCTATGGCAATAACAAATGCCAATAATCTTGCCAGGCTAAAAGATAAATCTCCTGGTAGCTTAATATCAACTCTCGTCAGAGAACTGGGTATAGACATTGGTATTGGGCCCCAGAGGACTAATGCGAGGTCTACAAATAGTATTGAAATACCAATGGTTAACATGATAAATTTTAGATCTTGAAAGTAAAAGGCAGCGGCACCTTTTATCTCTTTTAATTCCCTATATAAGGATTTGAACAACAATTTATTTAGGATTATACCTACTATACCAACAGCTATTGCTGCTAAGGGTGCTAGTAGATAGGGATCACCTCCTAAAAGTATTACCAAGGTATATGTGAAATAGGCTCCTAGCATGTAAAATTCCCCATGAGCGAAATTGCTGAACCTCATCACACCGAATATCATTGTTAAGCCAACGCCTATCACTCCATAAATTCCTCCTATCATTAGCCCGAAGAGCACCTGCTCTATAAGCTCCGTCGGCTGTACTATCAAGTATATCCCCTTCCCTAACCTAAGCTTATGAAAATAAAATAGAAAAGGTGGGTAAAGTAATCAGCCCTTGTAAAGCTTTTCAGGAGGTATATACTCTCCCTGCTTGTCTGCTGGTGGATACAGTATCACCCTCTTAAGTTCTCCTCCAACTTTCTGTACTTGCACTAGAAGAACTTTAGTCTGGGCCTGACCATTCTTATCAAAGTATATTGTACCTTGGGCTCCTTCAAATCTGAGGGACCTTATTGCATCTGCTACTTTATCAACGTCCCATGTACCTGCCTTCTCTACACCCTTCTTGAATGCAAGAAATGCGTCCCATACGCCTGCGGCATACATAGCGGGGTTTCTTCCCCATCTAGCCTTGAATTTCTTAACAAACTCCACTGCGACTGGTCTCTTGGATGTGGGCTCAAAGTAGCTCACGTGAACAAGCCCTAGAGCATCATCATCCGCTAGCTTAAGGAACTCATCGCTAGTCACTCCACCTAACATAACGAACTGCTTGTAGAGACCAATCTCATGAGCCTGCTTAAGGATATTAGCAGCATCTCTTATGTTAGCCACGACGAATATAACATCCGGGTTCACGGCCTTTATTTTAGAGAGTTGAGACGTAAAATCAGTTGTTCCATAATCAAAGTACTCCTCAGCAAGTACCTTTACGCCCTTAGATTTGACCCTATCACCCCAGATCTTAAGGCCTTCTCTCCCGTAATCATCGTTCACTCCTAGCATCGCAGCGGTCTTAGGCTTGAGATGCTCTACCACCCAATCAGCATTCTGAGTAGTCTGCATCCACTGATTGGCGCATGTCCTGAAGGTATATTTGTAACCCTGTTCTGTTATCTTAGTAGCTACTGAGACGGGGACGAAGAGAAGTTTTTTAGCCTCCATGATCATTGGTTGGACAGCTAGCGTTACAGTAGAGCAGTATTCACCAAATACAGCATATACTTTATCTTGTGTAAGGAGCTTCTGTACCGCTGAAGTAGCTTGGTTGGCATTGCATGCCGTATCTTCTATTATAAGCTCCACTTTCTTACCTAGAATACCACCTTGGGAATTTATCTCATCAACGGCTAGAATGGCTGCCTGTTTCATATCAAGACCATGTTCAGCTAGACCTCCAGTTAGAGGAGCTATAAGGCCAACTTTAACTGTTCCCTTAAAAGCGGTAGTCTTTTGCGTAGTCTTTGTAGGAGCTGGCCCAGTCTGAGCTAGGAGTATAGCCGCTGCGGCGATTATGATCACGATTACGATAATACCAATAATAGCACCCTTACCGAGAGTCATATACTCCCCTACTCAGGAACTTATTAGCTTACTTTTAAACATTCATCCTTCAGACATGCGATACATTACTATAAAACTCTCTAGTAAACTTTTTTCCAAAAAAGATATATCTAACTTAGTATAACCAAGAAATAATAGCTCTTTATCAAATTAAAATAAGCAAAGATATCTGGTCGCATAGCACTATAATATCACTTTTCTTTCTAACTTCTATATCTTCAAGTGCTTATAAACTTAGAAAAGTTCTTTAGCTAAACTATCCCCATCATACACATCCCAGAGGTGATTTTGATGGCATTATTTAATTTAAGGGGAAGAGATTTCATAACAACTAGGGATTTCACTAGGGAAGAGTTAGAATATCTGATTCAAATGTCTATAGATCTTAAGAAAATGTGGTATTCTGGTATAAAAGTTAAACCTTTGGAAGGGAAGGCAGTAGCTCTCCTCTTCAAGAAGCCTTCTACTAGAACCCGGAACTCATTTCAGATGGCTATGCATAGATTAGGTGGCTTTTCCGTTTATATGAGGCCAGATGAACTTCAACTTAAGAGAGGGGAACCTTTAAAGGACACAGCTAGAGTACTGGACAGATACTACGATGCTCTCGTGATAAGAACATTCGGTCAGGAGGAAATCGTAGAGTACGCGAAGTACATGATGAACCCTGTTATAAATGCGCTTTCTGATGAGGAACATCCATGTCAGGCAATGGCCGATCTTATGACCATAAAAGAAAAATTTGGTTACTGGGAAGGCCTTAAGCTTGTCTATACAGGCGATGTTTGGAACGTAGCTCATTCGCTTATAGCAACAGCTCCTGTCTTCGGTATGGACCTTACGCTTGCTGTTCCTCCAGGATACGAGCCCCTAGAGGAG
>JAVALV010000049.1:0-13259 GCA_032159055.1 Thermoproteota archaeon
TAGCCAGCTTCCACAACCCTGACATCACTTTCATCCGGCATTCAAAGAACCCTCTCCTTTTGAAGCTACGTTTAAGTTCCAACTACGTTTATATAATCTAGCCCAATGAAAAAGTGTTACATACCTCTAGACTAAGGTGTCTTCGATGAATGGTTCAAGGATTAATAGTATCGTACTAATTATCTTCTTTATCGTGCTCCTGCTACCAACTATGACATCCTCTAATGCTGATATATTATCAGAGAAGCCTCATTACATCAGTACTCAGGTAACTTTCTTCTTTAAGACGGAATATTCTGCTGTGTTAAAAGTTAACTACTCATGGTACGGGCTTTGGGCTAACGATTTAGAGAGGCTATTGAATAGGACTGGCGAGAAGAACTATACCAGAGGTTTCCTAAGCTACGTAAATAAGACTGTTAAGGGCCCCTTTATAGGAGGCGATATGGAGTTCTACCCTACAAGCATTAAGGCGAAAATTGCAAAGAGTACATATAAAAATATATCTAAGAGGATAGATCTTATATTAACAGCAGAATTAGAAGCTAAGAAGGGATCTCCCAGAGTATCTGGTGGAAGAAAGGGCGTGGTCTACTCAACTCGAGAAGATTACAGTAATGTTTCTAAGTTATTTGTAAAGGAGCTGGACCTTCTCAATATGACTGTAATACTTCCTAAGGGTTACGTTGTGAGCATAGCTAGACCGTCACCCAATCTCATATATCCGATCAACATATCAAATGAGATGAGAATAGCAGTATCATGGCTGTTGAAAAGCCCTACAGTCGACACAAGGGAATCTTCAGGATACAGTGGTTGGTTCTTCTTGGGAGTTGTTAACCATACAAGAAGCGAAATCAATGCGCTCAACAAATTGAGGAATAAGATAGCTGAGATAAGGAAATCTAGATCACTTTCTATGGATGAAAGGACCGCTAACAGAACCAAGGAACTTTTCGAGTTGTACTACGAATTATTTACTCTAGCACCGGAAAGAGTGCATGGCAATTTAAGCTATGCTCTTAAGTTGGCAGATGAGATACCGGTCTCTCCTGTCAGCTCAGGAATAGTGATAGCCAGTATATCTCTTGCCATCACGGTCTTAGAAATAGCAGGTTACTTTATTTATATGAGGAGACTCAAGAGGAAATAGGAATACTTTCACCTAACCCCCTACTCTTTATAGCACCACAATGAAATTATTACTTCTGTTTACCTAATATATAGGTGGTCGGTATATTAATTAAAGATCCTAGTAAATTTTCCGAGTCTTATACTCCACCTAGGCTTCCTTACAGAGAGAAAGAAGTTAATTTACTTGTTCAAACACTAGCTTCGGGATCAAACTTAATGGAAGGGCTAGTAATAATGAAGGGTGAGCCTGGCATAGGAAAGACCTCTGTAGCGAGGCTTTCGTCCAGGAGATTAGCTTCTCTGCTTGGAAACATTGTCGTTGTACATATAAACTGTAGAACGTATAGGACCCCTACATCAGTCATTCAGAGGATAGCGTCCTCCTTAATGCCAGAGCTTCCAGATAGAGGGCTCTCATATGAAGAAATGGTTCTAATACTTGAAAAAATCCTCTCTAAAAAGAAAGAAGATCTCTTAGTTATACTTGATGAAGTGGAATATCTAAAAGATGGGGATTCCCTCGTTTACACCCTACTGAGACTCCATGAAGGAGAAGCCCCAAAATCTCCTACATTAGTGACGATAGCTAGATGGGACCCCCCTTACTTGATGGATGATGCAATAAAATCGTTTGTGATTACCAGGCTACTTCTCGAGAAATATACCTCGGAGCAGTTGAAAGCGATCGTTAAATATAGAGCAGAAGAGGCCCTTATGGAAGGTAGTTACGATGATGATACTATAGTTAAAGTCGTGGAGTTATCCAAGCATGCGGGAAATGCAAGGGTATCTCTTAAGATACTTTACCTAGCAGCTAAGCTCTCAGAGGAAGCGGGTCTATCTAAGATAACTTCGGATATGGTAAGCGAGGCCGCCTCTAGGATAGGTGTTATAGGAATTACTGAAGACGCGCTAATGCCTTTAGATTTACACGATAAACTCTCGCTGCTGGCAGCAGCTAAGAGGCTTTCATCCATGGACAAATCTTGGATGAGGATGGGGGATCTACTGGAGGAATATAGACTTCTGTGTGAGGAAGTCGGCGTAATGCCCTATAAGTACACTGCGGTATGGAAGAGAGTCAGAGGATTGAAGAACATAGGTTTCCTTGAAACAAAGAAATCCGGAGGAGGAATGAAGGGACAAACTACTCTAATATCGCTAGGGTCTATACCAGCAGATAAACTCAGAATTAAGCTTAAGGAGATGTTGGAGGAGGAACTCAGCCCCTTACCCTCCAGCCTTTGACTTGTAATGTTCTTCTAGATCCTTCAGAATATCCCTTATCTCCTCTTCTCTGATCCCCATCTCCATCTCCAACCCTTTTATTATCTTGCCATCCCTCTTGCTATCCGCAATTAATATGGGAGCTATCTCCATTCTAACGATCCTCATAGGTACGTGCAATTCCCTAGCTAGACTAGCGAGGAACTCCCTAGTTCTCGCCCTGAGCTCCTTTGTTCTAGATAACTTCCTTATTATCTCAGGGAATCTAAGCCTAGCTCCCTTGGGCTTGGACTCTTTAGCTGCACATACAGCGAATGTCATTAATTGGACGTAATAGGTCATTAGCTTCCAGTTGTTTGTCCTTATAATCCTAGATCTAACTATATCAGCGATCGATAGGTAGTCGTATGCTTTAGAGAGGGATTTGCCGGTGTAAACCAACGGAGTGTTTTCTTCGATCCATCTGAATAGCATATCAGGATCTACGTCCGTGTTCATCGAGGTCAAATAGGCTGAATAGCAACTTTCTCCATATAACACGGCTGATAACACCTTGAAGACATCTGCCTCCACATCTCTTTTCCCGAATTTACTCCCCATAACCTTAATTAGGTCTCTACTTCCCTTAACTAGACTCTCTAGATCATTTATTGCCGCCCTGAGATCTCCTCCTGAGTTACGTGCTAGCTGCTTCAATATGCTTTCTGGAATGGATACTCCCTCCTTCCTGCATATTTCCCTCAGTACAGAAAGGACAGTGGGCCATCTTAGCCTGTAAAATTTGACCATCTCGGAGAGAGATCTTACTTCATACAGGTGCCTTTCATAGGGATCATTGGCTGTCATTACTACAGGAATTCCCTCCTTAGTTATTAGCTCCTTCACTAGAGAAGCTAGGGATCCACCCTCAGCGGGCAGGGCATCTATTTCATCTAGTATTATCAGCCTCCTGCTTAGGGTTACCAAGCTTATTGCATGGGCGCTCTCTATGATATAGCGTAGATGCTCTCTGTCCCTTAAATCGCTGGCATTAACCTCTACCGGGTCGTACCCTAATTCATTCGCTATCGCATATGCTGCCGATGTCTTACCTGATCCTGGTGGTCCCACAATCAGAAGGGCTTTCCTTACCCTACCAGATCTGACGTTCTCTATCCATTTTCTAATCTCTTCTACCGCCTTATTCTGTCCTTTTATCTCACTAAGCTTTCTAGGCCTGTACTTTTCAGTCCAAGGAAGGTCTGCCATGAGATTCACCTAGCTCAACGAGTTTAGCCAGCATAGCAGCTAGCTGAACATCTCCATGAGCCCCTTCTGTAACTCTAAAGTCTACCTCACTCAAAAATATCATGAGTTGGGCTTTCACTTCGTCAGAAATAGATTTACTTGCCATTATCTCTCTATTAAGCTGTCTAATCACATCCTGAGCCGACATTCCATAATTTATCATAAGGTTCCTGAGTATATCCCTTGCTGAGACGAATCTGCCCTTCATCGCAGCATTTATCATCCCCTTAACTTCTTCGGGATGAGCTAGACCAGCAACCCTGTAAACTACCTTTGCATCCACTACACTCGCCATCGCTGATGCCGTTTGAAGTAAATTTATTGCCCTCCTCAGATCTCCCTCCGCTACGTAAACTATAGCTGATATTCCTTCCTCCGTGTACTTGACTTTTTCTTTCTCAGCTATCACTACAAGGCGCTCCTTAACAGACTCATCTGGTATTGGTCCGAATCTGAAGACAGCACATCTGGACTGAATTGGTTCTATTATCTTAGAAGAGTAATTACAAGCCAAGATGAATCTAGTAGTGGAGGAATACATTTCCATTATCCTTCTGAGCGCATGTTGGGCATCAGCTGTGAGACTATCGGCCTCATCAAGGTGAATTATCTTGAAGGGAACCTCTCCAAAGGGGGCAGTCTTTGCAAAGTCCTTTATCTTAGTTCTTATCGTATCTATTCCTCTCTCATCACTAGCATTGAGCTCCATGTAGTTAGCGCGTAGCAAGTCCTCCGATTTGTATATGTCGTGAGCCAACGCCAGTGCGGTCGTTGTTTTACCAGTACCAGCTGGTCCAGCAAAGAGAAGATGAGGCATCGATCTCTTCTCTACAAATCCTTTAAGGGCTTGGATGGCATCTTCCTGATCTACTATATCGTCTAAGGTTCGAGGCCTATATTTCTCTATCCATAACTCAAATGCCATCTTCCATCAACCTCTTAGAAACATCTCTTCCAAGATCCTAGGAATGGCATAATTTAATAACCTCGATAGGTCATACCCAGCCGAGGTTAGGGTATGTTCCCAGTGAGATGCTTCACATGTGGTAGTGTTATAGGGGATAAATGGGAGGAGTTTTCCCGGAGAGTTATGTCCGGAGAGGATCCTGGAAAGGTTCTAGACTCCTTAGGGGTTACCAGATACTGTTGCAGGAGAATGTTCATCAGTCATATAGATCTAGCGGAACTTGAGCTATCATTCACATCTGTTATGGAGAGGTGAATCCTATGAGATATGATGATATGAGTCTCTCAAATGTGCCTCCTGTCGAGGATAAAGATCTATTAATACCAAAACAGAAGTACTTGTCAGCGGGAGTGCACGTTGGAACTAGGATCAGAACTAAGGATATGGAGAAATTCATCTATAAAGTGAGGCCAGATGGTCTCTGTATGATAGATATAAAAAAATTAGACGAGAGAATAAGAATTGCAGGGAAATTCTTATCAAGATTTGAGCCTGATAGAATACTCGCTGTTTCTGCTAGGATATATGGTTTCAAACCAGTGAGGAAGTTTGCTGAATATACAGGAGCATCCTATATAACCGGAAGAATCCTTCCAGGTACTCTCACTAACCCTCATGCGCCTCTACATCTAGAGCCAGATGTGGTGCTTCTATCAGATCCTAGAGTGGATAGGCAGATACACGTGGAATCTGCGAAGGTTGGTATACCAGTTGTAGCTCTAGTGGATGCAGATAATACGCTGGAGTACATAGACCTCGCTATTCCTGCCAATAACAAGGGAAGGAGATCTCTAGCCCTAGTTTACTGGCTTCTTACCAGAGAGGTACTAAGAAACAGGGGAGATATCCCTCCAGATGGAGAGCTAGAGGAAGGGTACGAGGAATTCGCCACAAGGATTATGGGCCTTAGGTGAAAGGATTTGGACATAAGGAAGCCTGCAGTTGCTGGCTCCTTTTATCCCGGGAATAAAACTGAGCTGTTAAACTTTCTAGATTATCTATTTAGATCCTTAGGGATAAATGGGATACCAACTCCAAATGAAGATGGGGAAAGGAGAGTAAAATCTCTCCTTTCTCCTCATGCTGGCTACGTGTATTCTGGTAGAACAGCTGCTGCTGGTTATTCTAAGCTAGCTGAAGATGGAGCTCCGGAGACCTTCGTCATACTCGGTCCGAATCACACAGGATTAGGTTCAGCCTTCTCTGTTTCTAGTGCAAATCTGTGGGAAACTCCTTTGGGTAAGATAAGGCTAGATAAGGAACTTATCCTTGCTATACAGAAGCATTTTAGTGACTTATCTTTTGATGACATTTCACATATGTCAGAACATTCTGTTGAGGTTCAATTGCCTTTCCTTCAAGCTATATTCGGGAACCAATTCAAAATAGTTCCAATAGTCATGGGAATACAGGTTCCTGAATCTTCCGTTTTATTAGGAAAGGCGATAAGTATAGCCTCGGAGGAGCTGGGTAGAGATATAGTAGTGATAGCATCTTCCGATATGTCTCATTATATACCTGAGGAAGATGCAAGAAAGAAGGATTCTGCCGTTTTGCAGTCTATATTAGCTTTGGATGTTCAGGGACTATTCAACACCATATACGAATTAGACGTGACCATGTGCGGTCCTGGTCCAACATCCGTTGCGATGACACATGCTAAGATAAAGGGCGTGAGGAGAGGTGAGCTTGTGAGATATTCAACTAGCGCCGAGGCTAGCGGCGATAAGTCAATGGTAGTAGGATATGCATCCGTGGTGTTCAGGGAATGAGCAAGGAAGAGAGAAGTGATATAACCTCTCAGAGAAAAATGGAGCATTTAATGATCGCTAAGGACAATAGTATTGACCTCAGTAGTTCTACAAAGTGGTTCAGCTATGTAAGATTATTGCATAATCCACTACCCGATTATTCCCTCGATGATGTAGATATGACATGGAAGTTCCTAGGTTATGAATTAAGTGCTCCTTTAATGATAGAAGGGATGACTGGAGGCCATAAAGTAACTACGCGTATAAATGAATCGCTAGCAGAAGCTGCCCAGTCTACGAGGATAGCTATAGGGGTAGGGAGTCAAAGAGCTGGTTTAAGCGATACATCTGTGATTGATAGTTATTCCATAGTTAGAAAGAAAGCTACGGATGTACCGGTAATAGCTAACTTAGGGATCTCTCATATCTTGGGGAGGGAAGGGCTCGACAATGCAAAGAAGGCAGTGGAGATGATAGACGCAGATGCACTGGCTATTCATTTAAACCCTTTGCAAGAAATTCTTCAGCCAGAAGGATCCACAGACTTTTCAGATTCCCTCACTTCATTGAGGGATGTTATTAGGGAACTAGATGTACCGGTAATAGTAAAAGAAGTAGGGTCTGGTATATCCTACGATATAGCAGTTTTACTGAAGGAGATAGGTGTTAGCATAATTGATGTGGCTGGCTCTGGAGGGACTAGCTGGTCCCTTATAGAGGGAAGAAGATCCCCTGAAGGATCTATAAAGAGAAGAGCTTCTACCAGTTTCGCGGATTGGGGAATACCGACACCTCTATCAATAATTGAGGTATCTAACTTGAACCTAACAGTCATAGGGTCTGGTGGTGTCAGGTCTGGGCTTGATGCTGCTAAATGCATAGCCTTGGGAGCCAATGCTGCCGGGGCTGCGAGGCCTTTCTTCATTAGAGCAATTGAAGAAGGTCCAAGGGGAGTTGAAGAAGAGATAAAAAGCTTTATTTTTGAGATGAAGTCCGCTATATTTCTTACTGGCTCCTTGACCCCAGATCAATTGAGGTTAACCCATAAATACCTTCTTATAGATCCTCTTAAATCCCTTATCGATGAGAGGCATATTTTTATATGATCATCCCAGCTCCTACGGGGGAATGAAGGATGACAGCTAAGGACAAACCCTTCTATGTGAAGTTTGAGGTTCCCGAAGACTTAGTTTCTAAGGTACTCGAGCTTGTTCAGACCGCTAGAGATACCGGAGGCAAGGTAAGGAAAGGAGTTAATGAGACTACCAAGGCTATAGAGAGGGGAGAGGCTCTTTTCGTAGTGATAGCTGAGGATGTGAACCCACCTGAGATAGTAGCTCACCTACCTTTGCTTTGTGACGATAAGAAGGTGCCTTTTGCCTATGTACCTAGCAAGGAGGAGCTTGGAAAAGCGGCAGGTATAGAAGTTCCTGCCTCTTCCGTAGCTATAGTAGACGCTGGTCAGGCCAAGAGCCTACTTGAGGCGCTAGTAGACAAGATAAATGAGCTAAGGGGTGTTGAGGGGACAGAGTAATTTAAAAACTCTAAGTATCTCTTTTTTCTGAAGGTGATTGTATGTCCCAACAGGAGGATAGAGGATATCCAGCCGAGGTAGTGGAGCTGATAGGTAGGACAGGAGTCGCTGGGGATGTTATGCAGGTCAGAGCTAAGATTCTGGTTGGCAAGGATAGAGGAAGTGTACTTACGAGGAACGTCAAGGGACCTGTAAGGGTAGGTGACATACTTATACTCAGAGAGACCGAGATGGAAGCTAGGAAGCTAAAGCCAAGGTGATTATATGTCTATACTGTTGAAGAAATGCGCCTTCTGTGGAAAAGACTTAGAACCGGGGTATGGCTGGATGTATGTGAAATCAGACGGAACCATCCTCTATTTCTGTTCATCCAAGTGCGCCAAGAACTATCTAAAGCTAGGTAGAAATCCTAAGAAAGTTAAGTGGGTCAGGAAAAAGCTTAAAGAGGTTCGGTGAAGCTTGAACGGTGAACGTATTTGCCTAAATCTGGAGATAAAACTGGAAAAAGATACAGACAGCCACTAGTTTCCGTATTAGGCCATGTCGACTCTGGAAAGACTACACTCCTCGATTACATCAGGAGCACGAGGGTTGCAGCCAAGGAGCCTGGTTCTATAACACAACACGTCGGAGCTTCCGAGATACCCACTGACGTTATATACGAGCTATGTAAGCCCGTCATGGAAGCTATGAACCTGAAGTTCGAAATAAAGACAGGAGGATTACTCTTTATAGATCTGCCGGGTCACGAAGTTTTCTCGAACCTAAGAAGGAGGGGCGGTTCCGTCGCTGACATAGCGATCCTAGTGATAGATATCAACGGAGGGGTACAGCCTCAAACTATAGAGTCGATCAATATACTGAAGGAGAGAAGGGTCCCTTTCGTTATAGCCCTCAATAAAATCGACACGATATACGGTTGGAAGCCTGCAGAAGGTAGACCTTTTATCTTAGCTGAGAGAGATCAGCCTCCTTCGGTCATAGCTGAATTAGAGAAGAAGCTCTACCGGGTAGTGGACCAGTTAGCTGCCATTGGTATCTACGCGGATAGATATGATAGGGTGAGAGATTACACGAAAACGTTCGCCATAGTACCAACTAGCGCGATCACAGGAGAGGGAGTACCAGATCTCCTGACAATGCTAATAGGTCTGGTACAGAGGTTCATGCTCGATAGACTGGAGATAACAACAGATGAGGGGAAGGGGACGGTGCTGGAGGTAAAACAGCAACAAGGCCTTGGAACCGTACTGACTGCTATTATATACGATGGTATATTAAGGAAGGACGATACCATCGTAGTAGCCGGAATAAATGAGCCTATCGTAACAAAGGTAAGGGCTTTACTCATCCCAGAGCCTCTTCAAGAGATGAGGGCTACTAAGAAGTTCAAGAGAGTTAATGAGGTGTCTGCTGCAGCTGGTGTAATGATATCTGCTCCTAATTTGGATAATGTACTGGCAGGATCCCCCCTCTATGTCGTTAGGAAAAAAGACCTGATAGAAAACGTAAAGAGGGAAGTCCAAGAGGAGGTAGAACGCATTATAATAAAGACGGACAGGATTGGTGTGATAGTCAAAGCAGATACGTTAGGAACTCTAGAGGCTCTTACCTCTCAGCTTAGGAAGGAGGAGATACCCATTAGGAGAGCTGATATAGGGGATGTATCGAAGGTAGATGTGTTCGAAGCTGCAGTAATAAAATCAAAAGAGGAGAAATATGCTGTAATACTAGCTTTTAATGTAAAAATAAAGGAGGATGCTAAAAGAGAGGCTCAATCAAGAGGTATACCTATTTTTAGCGATGCTATAATATACAGGCTAATAGAAAAGTTTAAGGAACATCTAGAGGAGCTCAAGAGAAAGGAGGAAGAGGAAGTTCTCTCTCAATCAGTTTTTCCTGCTGAGATCCTTGTACTACCTGATTTCGTGTTTAGAAGAAGTGATCCAGCTATAGTTGGTGTTGAGGTCCTTGCCGGAAGGATATTGCCTGGTTATCCACTAATGAACGAGAATGGAAAGCTAGTAGGAACTATTTTAGATATACAATATGAGGGGAACAGGGTATCTGAGGCAAGAGCTGGTCAGAGGATTGCCATCTCAATAAAGGGAGGGGTAGTCGGAAGGAATGTCAGAGAGGGCAAGAAACTATATACCATTGTATCCGAATTCGAAGACGACAAAGCGAGATCTATTTACTTCAGTAAGATGACAGACGATGAGAAGGCGCTCTATAGGAGGATCTTATGGATAAGATACTCAAAAGGATCTAGCCAGACATGATTGGATATGCTATTAGTTCAGCTTAAATAACTTCAATGGCCAATCCCGAGAAGGTGATCCTATGGCAACGAGGAGAAGGAGGAGAGTAGAGGAAGAATTTCTCGTGCTGGATATTGGAGATCCGAGTATAGGGAGGACTTATCATTTTAAACTTGCTAAGGAGAACATCCGTTTCTTCATAGGTAGGAAAATTGGTGATGAAATACCTGGAGATCCGTTTGGAATGGAGGGATATACGTTCAAGATAACTGGAGGGACCGACAAGGATGGTTTCCCCATGCACCCATCCATTCAAATTCCTGGAAAGAAGAAGGCCCTCCTATCATCTCCGCCTGGCTTCCATCCAAAGAGAGAGGGTGAGAGGAGAGCCAAGACCGTTAGAGGCGCTATAATATCTGACGCAATAAAGCAAATAAATTTGAGAGTTATTAAGGCTGGAAATAAGCCTCTTGATGATTTTCTGAAGAAGGAGGAATCTGGAGCCTCCTAAAGGTGATGAAATGGATAAAGTAAGGAAAGTACTGCAACCTGAGATGAACATAGGAACTGCTGGTCATGTCGATCACGGTAAATCAACCTTGGTACAAGCCCTAACAGGAGTATGGCCTGAGAGACATAGTGAGGAGTTGAGGAGAGGCATAACGATTAAGTTAGGGTATGCTAATGCCGATCTAAGGAAATGCGCCTCCTGCCAAGGAGATGATCCTAAATGTTATACTACGATGGAGAAGTGCCCCTTAGATGGTGGAGAAACCATTCTCCTGAGGAAAGTATCCTTCGTAGACTGCCCCGGTCATGATACCCTCATGGCGACTATGCTTGCCGGATCGACTCTCATGGATGCAGCTCTTCTAGTTATTGCAGCCAATGAACCAGCTCCTCAACCTCAAACAAGAGAACATTTAGTAGCCCTGAAGATAATGGATGTGAGGCAGATCATCGTAGTTCAGACCAAAATAGAGCTTGTAAGTGATGAAAAGGTCATAGAGAATTATGATCAAATAGTGGAATTTCTGAAGAATTACCTAGATGAGGTCCCCCCGATAATACCTGTCTCAGCATTACACGGGGTAAATATAGATTTTTTGATAAGGGAAATGGCCAGGAGATTCACTCCTCCTCCAAGGGATCCTAGTAAAACACCTAGGATGTATGTGGCCAGGTCCTTTGATGTAAATAAGCCGGGAACTAGACCTAGCAATCTTATAGGTGGTGTACTGGGAGGGACGATAATACAGGGCAGATTTAGAGTAGGCGATGAGATAGAAATAAGGCCTGGGGCTTATAGATCTAAGAAATTCATCCCCTTGAAAACCAAAATAGTGAGCCTAAGAAGCGAGAATACACCATTAGAGGAAGCTTACCCCGGCGGACTTATAGGAGTAGGTACACTTCTCGATCCGGCCTTGACGAAAGCAGATAATATGGTAGGCAACGTGGTAGGAATGCCAGGAGACCTACCACCAACGTGGGTTGAGCTGGATGTAGAAGCAAGATTTTTTGAGAAGATTGTTGGAACTAGAGAGGAGATGAAGGTTGTTAAGCCGAAAAAAGGCGATTTTATACAGCTAAATGTGGGTACAGCGACAGTACCTGCAGTATTGAAGGACTCTCAGGGGGATGAGTTGAAGCTCTTACTAAGGATCCCAGCAACAGCAGAGCTAAACCAGAGGATAGCTATATCATCTAGAATAGGAAGTAGGTGGAGACTTATAGGATATGGCCATGTTAAGGGAGGAAAAGAATATACAGTTCCCTCCTAAGTCTAACTATTATGGAGGGAAATACGAATAAGCTCCACTTTAATTCCAAGATTCTCAAGCTTCCTTTTTCTCGCATCTTCTCCTGATGATAATATTATTGCCCTCACATTTCTTGGATACGTTATGAGAGCTTCTACTCTCAGATTCCCTATCATGACGAACATAGCTTTTGGTTCAGGCAGGCTTTTAAGTATCTCTTTTACATATCCGAGAAACTTCCTGCCCTTCTCAGTTATTCTATAAATGAAAGCCTTATCTGGCCTGATTTCACCGCAGCTAGTGTCTATTAAAGGATAATTCACTATAGCGCCACATTTCCCACACCTGTAGATGGGCCCTATGTAAACCATATCATCTGGAAGCACATCTCCACACCTTGGACAAGTTCCTTCTTTATAAGACACGGACCCGCATTTTGTATGTATCCACGCCCCAAGGGGCTCTAAGTTACTCTCTCCACAGTTTGGACATCTCAGCATCACGTTAGTTGGTTTTCCGTTGCAAGTAAGAGTGGTGACTTCTTCACGCTCGATATACCCATTTTCTACCAAGGCATCCAAAGACATCTCTCTATCTAATTTCATGACCTCTTCCCTATTGTAGGCCAGAAATTCCCAAATTAAGTCCTCAAATGAATTGTTTTTCTCCCCCACAAGTAACACCCAAGAAGCCCATCTTACATGCTTTCCTTGGATATTTTAGCCAAGAGAACGAAGATCCATCCCTAATGAACTCTAGAACAATTGGTTTAGATTTCTTCCACGGCCTCTCAAATCTTATTTTAGGGACTTGGGAGTATCTCTCATTCTCCAAGAAGCCCGAGGTTGTATAGTGGTAAGCAGCCCCCCTCAACTCCTCGAATGGTTGGTAGTTAGACTTAACCTCTCGATAAATGATATTGCTCATAACAAGGCTTCTCTCGCCAACATTTACAGTAACATGACCATATCCTGGAGGTATAACCACCACATCATCTGGTTCTGCTTGAACCACTATGAAGTCAACTATTTTAGAATAGCTCTTTCCAGGCCTCTGAAGCAGGTACAGGGCCTTACCTTTGTGAACCTGATATATCTCTGGATATGATGGTTCTCCCTCAGGTGAGTTATGATAATGCCCCTTAGTCTTAGCTAGCTCACCACCAATCTCCCATTTAGGTATTACAGTGACATCAAATCTAGCCCAACTATCTCTTAATGGAGGGAGATCCCTGAACATGTAGTAAGCGGCATTATCTTGATTCAGCTTATCGGGATACCTTAGGACCTTAAGAAGCTCAGAAAATTTCCTTATTCTCGGTTTAATCATATTTCC
>JAVALV010000050.1:0-15374 GCA_032159055.1 Thermoproteota archaeon
GTTTAGAGGAGGTGGAGAGTATGCTTATCATAAGCAAATCAGAGCCATACAAAGGAGAATGAAGATATTAAAAAGGAAGATAGGCAAATTAAGCGCCCAGAAAGAACTGGAAATTATAAGGAGATTAGACAGAGGAGCGAGCATAGTTGTATTAACTGGTTATTACAATGCAGGTAAGACTAGCCTCTTTAATGCTTTGACTGGTCTCGACAAACCAGTCAGTGATACTCCGTTTACAACCCTCTCAAGCAAGTATGGTGGTATAGAAGGACTAAACATTTATGTGGTAGACACTATAGGATTTGTTCTAGATCTAGATCCCAGATTGATTGCCTCCTTCCAGCTTAATCTGCTAGATATAAAGTACTCTCAAAAGCAAGTGTTGGTTGTAGATATATCTGATAAGCCAGATTTAGTAAGGGTTAAGATTAATGAGAGCTTAAAAATCCTTAACAGCTTGGGAAAGGATATGAGCAGCTTTATCATCGCCGCTAATAAGATAGATCTATTGGAAGATTATCAATATTCCCTGAGAGAGGATGTCCTCAGAGAAATATTGGGAGATAATGTACCTATAATTCCAATATCAGCCAAAAGAGGTATAGGAATCAAGGATCTAGTCGAGGAAATAGTAGAAAGACCGGAGATGCAATTAGCAAAATAATTTCATATTCGAAATGTTTTTATTTTTAGAATGTAGCGCTTCAAGATTGTTATGGCGTACTCGAGGGAATTGAGTAAGTATGTCGCAATGACGGCGATCTTAGGTGCCTTGGGTAACGTATTAGCACTTATATCCATGATTTTAGGGAACGTGCATCCACAGATAGCCATAGATCTATCCCACTTAGCTACTGTATTCGCAGCCTACATGGTGGGTCCCCTATGGGCAACCCTCGTCGGCGCCCTAATTTCTATAGTACCTTTCATAAGATTTGGGCTTATGGGCGGACTAGGTCCAATTGCCGGATCTCTCATATTCCCAGGTAAGGCTTTAACAGGTCTCTTTGCAGGTCTGCTGGCTAAGAGAGTGAAACATCCCATGGTAGCTTTAGGCATAGGGTATATTCCTGAATCTATATTCACTTGGTTAAGCTTTAGGATATGGATCCCTATCCTAGCACCACAGTCAACTGGATGGCTAACTGATGCAATTATTTATGGGATATTAATCAAGGCATGGATCGAGATCCTATCTATTGGGGTTGCATCCGAGCTCATCCTTCCTAAGGTAAGAAATGTGATATCCAATGGCTTTATAGATCAATTTAGCAACTAGATAGGCGTCTGATCTAATACCAGGACATGGAGAGAACTCTACAAAGTCCATACCTATAACCTCTGTTTTTCTCATGATATTCCCCATTAATTCAATTAACTCTGCATAGGTAAGGCCTCCTGGTTCAGGAGTGCTTACACAGGGAACTTGGGGTGGATCCAATACGTCTATATCTACACTTAAATATATTTTTTTTCCTTCTATGGAGTCTAAAATCTCTAAAATATTACTCTTATCAGTTATATTTTTAATTCTTTTTATTATTTTAACATTTTTAGTATTATCTATTTCATGCTTTTCTTCCCATCCTAAAGTTCTAACCCCATAGATTATTACCTGTCTAACCACTTCGCTCGCTCTCTTTGATACAGTCGCATGAGATATTTTCCTCCCTCCATAACTATCATAGAAATCTGCATGAGCATCGAGGACTATAAGCGCGTCCATCTCATCTTTCAGTGCAGATATACCTCCCAAAGATATGGTATGTTCCCCTCCTAGTAAGATAGGAACTTTACTATCCTCCTTAATCTCTGCAACGACCTCCTCAACTAACTTAACCATATTCTCTGGAGTTAATTCCAAGGTTGATATTTCTGGTATTGTATAGATACCAGCTTCTAGTGGGATACAGTTCAACTCAAGATCGAATGGATCAAGGTATTCCGAAGCTTCTATAATGGATAAAGGTCCGAATCTTGCCCCGACCCCCCAAGAAGAAGTCGAATCGTAGGGAACACCTACCACAACATAGTTAGCTTCTTCATAGCTTGTAGAAGAAGCTAAAAAACTATAGTGAACTATACTTCTTTCACGATGCTTCAATCCTATCACCTATCATCTGGACACTCTCTGGTCTTCGCTGAAGTACAGAAAGACATTTTGATTAGCTTAGGTTGCCATATCTGGTTACCATACCAGAATTAGCATATGTTACATTTTTAAATAGACAGCAGCATAAGAAGTAGTAGTCCCTTTACGGGCAGTGCAAGAGGTGAGCTATATGGTAACGAGAAGAGTTGGTGTTCCTATGACTGATCGGGTACTTGAATTCTTGGAAGAGAAGAGGCCTGGTCTCAAGGCCAATGTATGGAAAATTTTCTATCCAATGAGAGAGGAGCAACCCATAGAAGTTAGTGTGAAACCTGGCTCCTTGGCTGGCGAAACCCTCGAGCTTGAGTTTGAGGGCAAGCGACTCGTTGTTAGAGAGGAGACGGTCGAGAGAAGGCCTGCTAGAACTGGAACGGGGGCTTACTGAGCCCCTGTAAATTCTTATTTTAGTTAAAGCTTATTTACAAATAGGCCTTTTGCTTAACAATGTTTATAGGGGATTTCTCACAAATTTTTATGGTGCCTGTTGATGGGCCTAGAGACTCCCATTATTGTACCTGTATCTAAGCCATCCAAAGGATCGGCTGGTAAGACTGGACTGTGGAGAGTAGAGAGACCCGTAGTAGATGAGGACAAGTGCATCAAATGCTGGTTATGCTGGCTATACTGCCCAGAAGATGTGATCTCTGAGGGTGAAAATGGGTTTCCTCAGATAGATCTAACTTTCTGTAAGGGATGTGGTGTCTGCGCTGACGTATGCCCGGTTGATGCAATAAGGATGGTGAAGGAGGAGATGAGGAAATGAGCGTGGAAGGTGAATGGGAAATCATAACTGGAAATCATGCAGCCGCTATAGCAGCTAAGCTAGCTAGGGTTAAGGTCGTAGCAGCATATCCAATAACTCCTCAGACCACTATAGTTGAGTATATCGCTTCCTTTGTAGAATCTGGACTCATGGATGCAGAATACATAAGGGTAGAGAGCGAGCACAGTGCCATGGCCGCTGTTATAGGAGCTTCGGCAGCAGGTGTCAGGACGTTTACTGCAACAGCAAGCCAAGGCTTGTTATTAATGTCCGAAGTTGTTCATTGGGCAGCTGGTTCTAGGCTTCCCATAGGAATGGCCATCGTTAATAGGGCAGTTGGTCCACCTTGGAGTATACACGTAGATCATCAGGATTCTATGTCTCAGAGAGATACGGGCTGGCTTCAGATGTATATATCTTCAAATCAAGAGGTACTTGATACGATACTAATGATGTATAAGGTAGCGGAACATCCGGATGTACTTCTCCCATTTATGGTATGCCTCGATGGATTTGTCCTGAGTCATACATACATGCCGGTTAATATACCTAGTCAAGAAGAAGTTGATGAGTTCTTGCCCTCTTATAATCCACCTCACTGGAAACTAGATCCAAATTCGCCCATAACCTTCGGAAACCTTGCATTACCTGATGAGTATCAGGAAATGAGATGGTCTATGGATTTATCGATGAGGAGGGCCCTTGAACTAATAGAAGATGTAGCCGAGGAATTTTCTCGCAAGTTCGGTAGATACTACGGAGGAGCTACTTGGAAATATAAAACTCAAGATGCGGATTATGTCGTAATAACATCAGGAACAATGGCTTCAGAGGCAGAGGTAGCAGTGGATAATCTCAGGGGAGAGGGGATAAGGGCAGGTCTACTGAAGATAAGGTCTTTCAGACCTTTTCCCCACAGGGATGTTATGGAGACCTTGCAAGATAAGAAAGGTGCCATAGTAATAGATAGAAGCATATCTTTTAGCTCTGGTGGACCCATAGGAATAGAAGTTAGATCCTCCCTCTATAATTCATCGGGCAAGCCTCCGGTGGTTAATTACGTAACAGGACTTGGTGGTAGAGATGTGACCTACCAAGATATAATGGCTATACTGAAGGATGGAATTGGAAGGGTAACTTCTGGAAGATTGAGAAGGCCGTATTACTGGTTCAAGCTCAAGCCCGAGTATGAGAAGATCGAGCTTTCCGAGGAGGTGATTAGATGACGCTAACAATTCATGATTTGAGAAAGAGAAGTGGTTCTTATTTATCTGGATCAGCAGGATGCCCTGGTTGCGGCGCAACGCTGGCTTTCAGAATAGCCTCTAGAGTTCTGGGGCCTAACACCGTTTATATAGTACCAGCATGCTGCTTTAGCGTCATACAAGCACCTTACCCTAAAAGCGCAATATCGGCTCCTTTATATAACATAGCCTTCGCTGCAGCAGCAGCTACAGCTTCCGGTGTATATAGAGCTTATAAGACATTAGGGAAGGATACGAATGTCGTAGTATGGGCAGGAGATGGAGGGACTGTAGATATAGGCATACAGGCTTTATCGGGAGCTGCTGAAAGGGGAGAGAACATAATATACGTATGTTATGATAATGAGGCCTACATGAATACGGGAATTCAAAGATCTGGAGCTACTCCTCTCAAGGCTTGGACCAAAACTACGCCAACTGGAAAGAGAGAGATGCCAAAAGATATGCCAATGATAGTCGCTGCTCATAGAGTTCCCTATGTAGCGACAGCTAGTGTTGGATATCCATTTGACCTAGCTAACAAGTTTGAGAAAGCTAAGAGAATAAAGGGGTTCAAATACATCCATATATTCTCTCCCTGCCCACCAGGTTGGAATTCTCCAGTTAATAAAACAGCAGAAATAGGTAAACTAGCTGTTGACACGTATTTTTGGCCCTTATACGAGGTAGAAAATGGAAAGTTAAGAATAACGGTCAAGCCCAGAAAACGACCTCTAAAGGAATTTCTGAATCTTCAAGATAGGTTCAGAGGGCTCTCAGATGAAGATATTGAGTTATTAGAGAAGGTAGTTATGGAAAAATGGAACTTTCTCCTTCACTTAGAGAAATCAGAACGAATATTCTAGATCTCTGTGTTGTCTTCACTTTTAATCTCGCTTTCTTTCCTTTTTCCACTTCTTAATGCTATTATCAGACCGATTGGTATAGCTAAGGCTAAAGCATCGATTACTAATCCTACAAAAATCAATAGCAATGAGATAAGAGCTCTCTCCCTCGTTTTTTGCTTGTTAATTATATTTAATGCCTCTCTGGAAGCTGGATTGAACCAATAAGTTGATTTAGCATACCTTTCAGCTGTCTGTATGAGTTCTAATGTTTCTTTATCAAGAGATTCCACCTCTATTCCATATGATTTGAAGAATCTGGAGACATCCTTACCAGCTGCCTTACTAAGATATTTAACAAACTTAGAGAGGTCATTGACAACAACCCTATCCTCTCTGACGTATGAGAAGAACTTCTCATATACGTCTGGTCCACCGAATCTCTCTGCGAAATTCCTGATTAGGATCTCGCTAGCTGCGTAGTAAAGTCCCGGATTACCTGGAAGCCCACCTCCATGCCATCCGACTAAAAAGCTAAAATCTCCTCCTGTTTGAGCCATTACTGCCTCCACATTAATCTCCTCTGGTACTTTATATCCTAAGGCTTTCTCAACTATGACTTCGCTTAAGTACTGGGCTAATCCTTCATGAGCCCACCTGAGATCTACACTAAGACCAGCAACCTGCATATATTGATGGAGGAGTTCGTGAACGAATGTAGTTGGAAGTTCATAGTACGGCATCCTGACCAGCATCATATTCAGGTTTATCTCCCCTTGAGTAATGACGTCGGATGTATATCTAGGGCCTGTATATCCCAATGTTGTTATTTCCTCCATTGTAGCCGGAACAAAGAGTTTCACTTCAATGGGAATTTCTTCATTAACAGATGTGTATTTCTCTATTAAGGGAAGAGTTGCTTTGTAATACTTTGTAATGTTCTCAATGACATCTTGATATCTAGAGGGGTATTTCACCTTCAGTTTCCCTATATCCTCCTCCCTGAATTTTTGGCCTCCATGCACGCTGAATGATATCAGAACCCTCATGGTATTATTCGTAGCTCCATTTAACTCGTACCTGACTATGTTAAATCCGCCTTCTTTTGTCATCTCATATCCTTTTGGTTCTATTCCTTTAGGAACGAACTTATCGGGTAGTTTTACTTTAACTATTGCATCGTCTTCAGGGTCAAAAGCTATCTGAGTAGAGAAGAATGCGCCATTAGGCTCTACTATAAGGGCTCCAAATCTATAGTTCCATGTTATTAGAACCTTAGTCCTAGGTTCATATGAAAACGTGAGATTGGAGTAGAAATAATAGGAAGTGTTCCTAATTAGATTACGATTTTTTATAGATCCGGATATTACCGTTATCTTATAACTCTCAAACTTAGGAACAAGAACCCACGTGAAGCCGGAGCCATTGGATTCGAATCTTGTGGTTATATTAATCCAACCACTATCTCTAACAGTATATGTGTAAATAAAGAGTCCCTTACTTTCCCTCTGAGCTGCATAGACAGGTAGACTTGGGACGATCAGCAGGGTAATGAGTATTAGCGAACTCTTCCATCTCATTTCATGATACCGGGGACAGAGAGGGCGAATGCCTATTTAACTTAACCGGCCTTAGTTAGGGGATTGTATGGAGATATTAATAAGAGGGCTGAGATACATAGTAACCCAAGATGATCGTAGGAGGATTCTCAAGAACTCAAGCATCCTAATTAAGGAGGGTATGATAGAATCCGTGGGAAAGGCCGACGGACATGCAGATTACATAATCGATGGAAGACGCTTCGTAGCAGTACCCGGCTTAATCAATACACATGCTCATGTTCCGATGACCCTATTTAGAGGAGTAGCTGATGATATGGAGCTATTCCCGTGGCTACAGAAAAAGATATGGCCAATGGAGGCCAACTTAAAGCCTTATCATATAAAAGCAGGTACAGAATTGGGAATATTGGAGGCTGTGAAGACGGGTACCACGACCCTTTTCGATATGTACTTCTTCGAGGATGCAATAGCCGAAGTATTTACGAAGTTTGGTGTTAGGGGGGTGTTAGCTGAAGCAATATTGGATTTTGGAACACCTGAATGTAAAGACGCTGATACATGCATAAACATAGCAGATAGATTTGTTGAGAGATGGAGGGGCCATCAGTTAATTAAGCCTGGATATGGACCTCATGCTCCATATACAGTTTCCCCAGAGAGGCTTAGATGCATTTCAGAGAGAGCCTCCGATAATAATTCTTTAATACAAATACATCTAGCTGAGACTGAAAGGGAGGTAAACGAAGTAAAGGAGAGAACTGGGAAGAGGCCTATAGATTTAGCCATGGATGCAGGAATATTAGGGCCTAAAACTATAGCAGCACATGTAGTATGGCCTTCTGAGAAAGAGATAGAGCTGCTTGCCCAGAGTGGAGCTCTTGTATCTCATAATCCTATAAGTAATCTGAAACTAGCTTCTGGCTTTTCTCCTGTACCTGATATGATTAATAGGGGCGTTAAGGTATCCTTAGGGACAGACGGGCCTGCGAGTAATAATTTGATGGATCTAATGGAAACCATTAAGGTAACCGCTCTCATCCATAAAGCCGTAAAGAAGGACCCCACAGTGATGCCTGCTCAGCTAGTATTTGACATGGCAACAAGGATACCTGGTGATTTGCTAGATTGGAAAATAGGAAGGATAGAGCCAGGATATGAGGCAGATATAGTTCTATTAGATACGAAATTACCTTGGTGGACTCCGCTCCATTCAGTCATTTCCCATCTAGTTTACTCTGCTAGGAGTACTGATGTAAAGTATGTGCTAATTAAAGGCAACTTGATAGTGGAAAATGGTACATTCACTAAAAAAGACGAAGATGAAATCATGATGGAGGCTGAAAAAGCGTCATTAGATCTATTAGATAAATCTGGTGTGAGCTCCATGCTTAAGAGCATGAATTAAGTGAGCATAGCTAGGTATAATTATGCTACAGGTAAGATTTAGGCTCTTAACGAAATCTAATGATCCAGCTCCTTCTATCTCAACAAATTCGCCTAATTCAGACACGTTATCTAGGGAGATAATTAAATCCAGATCCTCAATCATTATGTTAGTTCTGCTCTTCTCTACTATGTTTTTCACATAAAATCCCCTCTTCTTTAACTCTGTAATGAGCTCTTTCTCGCTATCTGGGCATTTAAGTTTTAATCCTATCCTAAAGAGGGCCTTACTACAGCTATCACTTCCTAGAGAACCTTCTATCTCTTCTCTAACTTTTTCCCCTCCAGATTTCCTTTTAGGGCCTTTATATGTGACGATTACATGCCCATTAACTTTTCTGATCCTTAAAACTCTATCTGAGAGAAGTAAATTGCATTCATTATCATCTAGATAGAGGTCTCTCTGTATTTCCTTGCCTACAGTTCTGTATCTAAATCCTCTCCTCTTCAGTAGTTCCAGAAAATAGGAGTGACTTATCTTAACCTTTACCTCTATTTCTAAACCCAAGGGGCTCACCTTAAATGGAAAAGGCGGCGAAGCCCTAATGCGGGGGGTGGGATTTGAACCCACGCACCCCTAAGGGAGCGGATCTTAAGTCCGCCGCCTTTGTCCTGGCTCGGCCACCCCCGCCAATTTAGGTTTAGCTATATGGCTTTTTATAATTTTCCAACCCTTGGACAAGGGGTGCTCAAGTGAGCCAGCGAGTGGGGGTAGCCAGCTCTCCAATAGCGGTTACTGATGATGAAGTATTAGCCCTTGGATTTGAAATGATAGGAATACCAGCTAAGGTAATAAAGGGAAGAAGGAATCTACTTAAGTTTTTTAGGGATCATGAGGCAGAATTGCCCCACGTAGTATTCATGAACGAGAGAGTCGCAAATGAGATAGCTGATTATAGGCAAGATCTGCTTAGGAGGGGAAAAGTTTATCCAGTATTTGCGATAGTGCCTGACATGGAAGGGTCCAGAGGAACTAGACTGAAAGAGCTGGCTTCCCTGCTTGCAAGAGCTATTGGTAGTGAGGAACTTAAGTTTTGAGGTGGTATGATGCCTAAATTAGTTGAAGCAATTATGGAGGCTGAAAAAGAGGCAGCTAGGATAATTGAGGAAGCAGAGGAGGAGGCCAAGAGGATAATTGAGGAAGCTAGGGCCTCTCCTGTAGAGGTCAAGCCATTTGACGATGTGGATAGTGAGATTCAAGAGATAATAGAGAAAGCGAAAGCAGAAGCGGAAAGACTGAGGGACAATGCGTTAAAGAAGATGGATCTTCTAGTTGATGAGGTAATTAAGGAGGTGCTAGAAGGTGAGTGGAGAGGAGGTAGTTAGCATAGATAAGAATTCTGAGGCGATAGTTGAAGCCATTTTGAAGATGGCTGAGGATAAAGCGCGTGTCATTACAAAGGAGGCTGAGAAGAGGGCTAGAGAGATCATAGAGTCTGCGAAGAGAGAGGCTGATAACATAATAAAAGCAAAGAGAGAGCAACTTGAGAGAGAGATGAGGGAGGAAATAGCCAGGAAAAGAAGCGCAGCTGAAGTATTAGCCAACCAGCTCATACTGAAAACAAAAACAGAGCTTTTAAATGAACTATTTAGAAGAGTAAATCAGAGATTCGCAGCTATAGCTGAAGGCCAAGATCCTAATTGGAATTATGAGGAGCTTCTAGTCAAGTATTCCATTGAGGGAGCTAATATCCTAGGAGAAAAGAAGATATATCTGATGGGGAGGGAGAAGGATAGGAAATTACTGGAGAAAGTTTCTAGAGAGCTGAACAAGATGAATATAGAAGCTCTAGTGGATGACATAGCAATTCCGATAACAGGCGGCGTCGTTGTCAGAGATGAGAGAGATACGGTGAGGTACTATAACACATTTGATGGAAGATTCAGGGCATATAAAGAGGCTAAAGAGATAGAGATCATTCAAAGGTTGTTTGGGGAGGTGTAATCTTGTCCGAGCTTGTTTATGAGAAGGGAGTCATTGTCCATATAAAGGGCCCTGTCGTGGAAGCGGACGGGATGAGGGGGGCTAGGATTAGGGAAGTCGTTTATGTAGGAGAGGAGAAGCTTATAGGGGAGATTGTCAGAATAGAAGGAGATAGGGCTGTTATACAGGTCTACGAGCCGACAGGAGGAGTAAAATCTGGAGAGCCGGTTGAGAGAACTGGTGAGCCTCTATCAGCTGAGCTAGGTCCTGGTTTATTGGGTTTAGTTCTTGATGGTTTAGGAAGGCCACTAGAGATTGTCGCGGAGAAGGCTGGAGGTCCCTTTATAACTAGAGGCATAAAGGTGCCCACTCTCCCAAGAGACAAGAAGTGGCATTGGACTCCTAAGGTAAAGGTGGGAGAGGAGGTTATGGCTGGAGACATCCTAGGTACAGTTCCAGAAGGATCTATAACCCATAAAATAATGTTACCTCCCACAGTAGAGAAGGCCCGCATTTTAGAAATAAGACCTGAAGGAGATTATACCATAGAAGAGCCTATAGCTGTAGTAGAGCATATAGGGGGTAAGGAAGAGGTGCGAATGTACCATAAGTGGCCCGTTAGGAATCCAAGACCCTTCAGGGAAAAGCTGGCCCCTGTTGAATTGCTGGTCACAGGACAGAGAGTAATTGATACATTCTTTCCGATAGTGAAAGGAGGCACTTCTGCTGTACCTGGAGGATTTGGTACAGGGAAGACCGTTACCCTTCATCAGATCTCCAAGTGGGCAGATGCTGATGTCGTTGTCTACGTTGGATGCGGTGAGAGGGGCAATGAGATGACGGACCTGCTTCACACATTCCCTAAACTTGTTGATCCCAAGAGTGGTAGACCTCTTTTAGAGAGAAGCATCCTAATAGCTAATACTAGTAACATGCCAGTACCAGCTAGAGAAGCGAGCATTTTCATGGGAATAACGTACGCTGAGTATTATAGGGACATGGGACTCAACGTTGTACTTACTGCCGATTCCACTTCGAGATGGGCTGAGGCTTTGAGAGAATTAAGCTCTAGATTAGAGGAGATTCCTTCTGAAAGAGGATATCCTGCATATCTCCCAGATTACATAGCATCTTTCTATGAAAGAGCCGGTAGGATAAAGGTGGAAGGAAACAGAGATGAACTAGGATCAGTAGCTGTAATAGGGGCTGTGAGTCCATCAGGTGGAGACCTAAATGAGCCAGTTACTCAGCATACTATGAGGTTCGTGGGTGCCTTTTGGGCATTAGATAAAGATCTTGCATTTAAGAGGCATTTTCCCTCTATAAACTGGCTGAGAAGCTTTTCAAAGTACATTAGTGGGCTAAGAGAGTGGTGGATAAAGAATTCAGGGCATGATATGATGTCTTATAGGGAGAAGGCTATGGCCTTACTTCAGAGGTCGTCCAGCTTAGAGGAAGTAGCTAGAGTTGTTGGAGAGGCTGCTCTTTCCGATGAGAACAGACTGGTCCTTCTATCTGCAGAACTGATAAAAGAAGGCTTCCTAGTGCAGAATGCTTATCATGAGGTCGATACTTACTGCTCTCCAAAGAAGCAAGCCCTCTTATTGAAGACCTTACTAGAGTTCTATGATAGAGCTAAGCCCATGATCGATGCTGGAGTGCCCATGTCAAGGATCTCTGAAATGAAGTCCTTAGGCAACCTAAGGAGGTTGAAGTTCGTCCCCGAGGAAAAGTTTGAGGATGCAGTGAAGGAGGTGGTCTCCCAGTTGGAGGCCGAAATATCCTCTCTAATCGCGGAGGTGAGGTAATGTGTCTATATATGGCCTTACTTATAAGGGTATAGATCAGGTTAAGGGCCCTCTAGTTATAATGAGGGGAGTTCCCGGGGTGGCTTATGAAGAAGTAGTTAGAATATACTCTGAAAGCGGAAGGGAATGGTTTGGTCAGGTGCTTGAGGCTGGGAGAGATAAAGTTGTAATACAAGTGCTCGGAGACACCGAGGGATTAGATTCCAATGTTATGGTAAAGTTCACTGGTTCCACATTGAAAATACCCGTATCTGATGAGATGCTGGGTAGGGTCTTCAATGGTGCCGGTGAACCTATTGATGGAGGGCCTAAGATCAGAGCTGATGATTATAGGGATATTAATGGCGCTCCCATAAACCCGGCTAAGAGAGATTACCCAGACGAGTTCATAGAGACGGGTCTCTCATCTATAGATGGAATGCTTAGTTTGATTAGAGGACAAAAGCTACCGATATTTTCAGAGTCAGGCCTGCCTCACAACGAAGTTGCTGCTCAGATTGCTAGACAGGCGGTAGTACCAGGTAGAGCAGAGAGATTTTCGATAGTTTTTGCAGCTATTGGTTTGAAGTATGATGATGTTTTATTCTTCAGAAGGCAATTTGAGGAATTTGGGGCACTTAGCAGATCTGTGTTGTTTTTAAACTTAGCAAACGATCCAGTAATAGAGAGGATCACTACCCCAAGGGTCGCTTTAACTGCAGCGGAGTACCTAGCTTTCGATTTGGGTATGGATGTCTTAGTCATAATAACAGATATGACCAACTACTGCGAAGCGTTAAGAGAGCTTAGTTCGGCTAGAGAGGAAGTTCCAAGCAGGAAGGGATATCCCGGATACATGTATAGTGACCTAGCAAGTATCTATGAGAGAGCAGGTAGGATCATGGGTAGATCTGGATCAATAACATTTATGCCTATACTCACCATGCCTGGAGGTGATCTGACTCATCCAATTCCAGACTTAACAGGTTATATTACGGAGGGTCAGATATTCTTAGACCTAGATCTATACAACAGAGGAATATATCCGCCTATAAACGTGTTACCTAGCCTCAGTAGGTTGATGAAAGATGGCATAGGACCAGGTAAGACCAGAGAAGATCATAAGGAAGTGTCCGATCAGTTATACGCAGCATACAGCCAAGGTACGAAAGCCAGAGAGTTAGTGCAGATAGTAGGAGAAGCTGGTTTGAGCTCAAGGGAAAAGCTTTACCTCGAATTCGCTAGGAGATTCGAAAGCGAATTCGTGGCCCAAGGCTTTAGAGAAAGGAGGAACATAGAGGAAACATTGGATATAGCTTGGAATATACTGTCGATCCTGCCAGAGTCGGAGTTCACAAGAATAAGCGAGAAGACTATAAGTAAGTTCCATCCAAAGAAGAGAGCTAAGGCTAGGATTAAAGGGTGAATTAGGGGTGAGTTTCCGCTCCGTGGGGAGGATCCTCCCCACTAAAGGTTTTCTAATAAGGCTGAGGGAAAGGACTCACCTACTGAGATCAGGAGTCGATGCTCTTAAGATGAAGAGGGATCAGCTGGTTAAGGAAAGCCAGAGCCTCCTTCCAGACCTAAAGAAAAGATCAGACATTGAAAGGAAGTTAGAATACGCATATAAGATGCTTAGACTTGCATATGCTGCAGCTGGTCCGGATGAAATGAGAAAGGCAGCCCTACTAACTATGCCCTTGTTGACGGAGATGAAAGTTAGAAGCGTTATTGGTGTTGAAATCCCGGAAATAACAGTAAGAGAGTTCGGATTAGCGACCTCTCCCTCACTCAATGCCGTCGTAATAGCTGCTGCGAGGAAATTTTCAGAAGCTGTAAAGGAAATGATGCCCCTTATCAACTCTGAGGCCAAGTTTGAGAGAATAGCTGAGGCCCTAGCTGATACAATGAGAAAGGTGAATGCTTTAGAGAAGATAATAATCCCAGATCATGAAGCCGCTATTAAGTATATAGAGGAAGCACTAGAGGAAGATGCCCTTGAAGAGTTCCTTAGGGTGAAGAAGTACAGACAAATAAAGAGAGGAGAGTAAGCATGCTAAGGGGTGCTAAAGAGAAATACTTAGTGGTTAGGACTCATGGACTTACATCTCACTTAATAGATCCTAGCGAAATAAGGTCTTGGGTCTTCATAGAGGATGAAAGAACCCTTTTTGATAAGATATCCGCTACAGAATACGCTGGATTCTTTGAAGGACCAGAGGATCTTTTAGACGTCGCCAAAATAGAAGAAGCTTCAATAAGAGTAAACTCAATAAGAGCAAGGAGAATAATATCTCTATCAAGAGGGACAAGAATAGAGGGTCTAGTACTAGCTTTTATGAGCAAATATGACATGGAAAACCTTAGAAGGATAATTTTCTCACTATTATATGGAAGAAGAGAACAAGAGCCTCGGCTCTTGCCAGTTAGATTTGGCACTTTAGATATCGATAAGCTATCCAAAGCTCAAAGTTTTGAAAGTCTTCTAGATATGGTGGAAGACAGGAGGATTAGTAGTATAATCTCTTCGTGGCTATCAAGCGAGAGGGAAATAGCAGAGCTTGACCTCCTAATGGATAGGTATTATTTAGATAGGATGCTCGGGCATTTGAAGGAACTAAAAGTAGGTAAACAATCTCCAGTATACCAATTGGTTTACTCCTACACTGAGAACTTCTTCCTTAAGACCATACTGAAGTCAAAGTATCTTCAGATAAACAAAAGTACAATCTCTAGGGCATTTGCCAAGCTACCCTTTAAGAGGATCTTGTCTATATCAGAAAAAGTAGAAGATTTAAATAGCTTTTTAGACGAACTCGTGAACTTAGTTCCATATAGATCGGTTTCCATTGAGATAAGAAATGCCATAAAGGACGTAGGTGAGCCTTGGGTTATAGAGCATGTTATAGAAAAGAGGACATACTTAGATGCTCTAAGGATATCACTTAAGGGATCTATGACCATCGCTTACATACTCATGTATTTGATAACATCGGAATGGGAATCTCAGAGTATAAAAACGGTATTATTAGGTAGAATGAGTGGCGTGAATCCAGAAGTATTATATAACTTGCTTTCTCCCCCTACTCAATAATCAATTTTTACTTCACCTCTTAGTATCAAAGTAATTCATATTTTATATAAAACATAGTTAAAATAATAAGAAGGGGGAGTTCCCTTCTCCCCTTATATTATCAGGAATGCTACCAGTAGACCATATACTGCGACTCCTTCAGCAAGACCTCCCAGTATGAGGACCTGAGTGAAAGCATTTGGGTTTTCGGCTAGTAATGCACTTCCGCCAATAGCAACTCCATATAGACCTATTCCAGCTCCTATGGTACTGCCTAATACTGCGAGAGCAGCTCCGACATATTTAAGCCCTCCTTCTGCTGGTGTGGCATTTCCTGGTGATGCAGCAGCTACAGTCATTATTGATAGGGGAAGCAGTAGCAGAGGAATACCTAAGATTAGGTAAGTGAGTAACTTCCTGCTCTTTAAGCTCATCATACGACCACCCATGATATTCTAGAAATCTCTTGGAGACCCCTAGTTGAGGGGATAAGACTAATAAAAAAGTTGTCATTATTCAGGATAGGATTGGACCCAAGAGTTCAGACACTCTCTTAAACTGCCTACCGGAAGCCCTGTAGA
>JAVALV010000051.1:0-3614 GCA_032159055.1 Thermoproteota archaeon
TATTGGAGATCTTAGCAATATATCCTTAGGAGAGAAAGTGTTCATACCTCTCTCTATAGGGAGGGATTCTATATTCGATCTGAATAGTGGACAAGAAGACAAAGCCATTTCCTTACTTATGAAGAAGGATAATAGAGTTAAGGAGGCCCTTCTTTCAAACCTTTAGATAATCTTCGTACCTAGGGTTAGAGTTAGTTTGTGCTAATTATATTAATTTAATTTATACTCTCCTCTCCTAGTAGGAGGTGTTAGCTAATGGACATTGAATATATTGTCGATCTATTGATGAGAAGAGGTTTTCTCATAAAGAGACAAAAAGGCGGAAGGGTAGAAGCGGAATTAGGCGACGAAAAAATAATAATAGATCCTCCAACAAGCTCTTGGATGTATATGAGGGGGGAGGGAAAATCTGTGTATGCGAGGGCCTTCTTCTCCTTGGAGGATATTAGGGAGAAGCTGGATGATGTGAGAAATTCCGTTTTCAAATCTTGATTTTAAGAGCCTCCCCTACCTTTACTTCCTCGCCCCTTATGAAGGCCTCCACTAATTCCCTAGCAATGTAGTCTGGGACCTGTTTAGGTGGATGCTTGAAGAAGTACGAGCTCACACCCTCTAGTGGACCAGCAATTCCCCTATCCATTGCCAGTTTAACTGCTCTTATCACATCTATTGCTACACCAGCAGCGTTAGGAGAATCCATTACGCTTAGTTTCACGTCCATATAGACCTTGAAGCCACCAAACTGCTCCGCCTCCATGAACATATACATGACCTTCCTGTCACCTAGGAATGGAACGTAATCGCTTGGTCCTACCCTAGCCCCCACCTCATAGGGGATCATGCTAGTAACAGCTTCAGTTTTACTTATCCTCTTGGTCTTGAGTCTAGATTCCTCTATCATGTTGAGGAAGTCCGTGTTTCCTCCTATGTTAAGCTGATAAGTGTTGAGAACTCTCAGACCCCTCTCCACGGCTAACCTGGCTAGGGTCCTGTGAACTATGGTTGCCCCGAGCTGGCTCTTGAAGTCATCACCAGCAGCTGGAATGCCTTTTTCCCTGAACCTCGCCCCCCACTCGGGGTCGCTTACAATGAACTCCGGTATCCCATTGACGAATCCCACTCCTGCCCCGAGTGCGGCATTCGCGTAGGCTCTACTGGCCTCATAGCTACCTACTGGTATCATATTCACAAGGACATCAGCTCCAGCCTCCTTGAGGACATCAGCCACGTTCACGCTAGGCCTCGAATCGTCAACTAGGAAGCCCTCACCATAGGAGAAGTTCACCATGTGAGGAGCTGCTCCATCGAGGACAGGCCCTTTCATTACTTCTACTCCAAGCTTGGGAACGTCAGCGAATTTCTCTAGTACGTTTGGCTTGGAGAATATTGCTTCTGAGAGATCCTTGCCTATTTTCCTCTCATCTATATCAAAGGCAGCCACGAACTCTATGTCTGATATGTGATAGGGCCCGAATCTAACGTGCATTATCCCAGGTACATTATCGTCATCGGAAACATCCCTATATTTAAACACGCCTTGAACTAAGGCGGAAGCAACGTTACCTATACCTGCAAGAGCCACCTTTACCTTAGGCATTCTATCACCCATTATTCAACCGCGCTATAAATATAAGTGTATTTGGAGAATTTCGGTATTTATGGCGGGAATAAGGGGATAAATAGAGGTTATACTATGAAAAAGTTGAGATGTAAGAGACGAATAACGATCTTTTCTGATATTTTCTTTATTATTATATGGCTGTAAAATTAAAATTAATCTATGTTTTGATGAATTTTCTGTTTTATAATTTACATAATTAATTAGTAAACTACGTTATTCTATGCAAAAGTTTAATTTAAGAGTATAAAATAACCTTATTTTATATTTAGATGATAATATTAGAAATTTTCTAATATAAGCTTATAGTTAAGTTATTATTTTATGTAAACTAGCATTTGGATTCTTAATAACATTATCTACTAATTTCAGGTATCATATGTTGAACAATTTCTCCCTAAAGTAATCAACAGTAACTACATAATATAACATGCTGACACTATGCCTAGATCATTATGGTCAGGAGAGTCACGGCTTCTGCCCCTTCGCAAGCATTTCTCTTCGGAGAGCATGCGGTCCTCTATGGATCGCCTGCACTAGCTCTAGGCATAGACAGAAGGGCCTATTCAACTGCTGAGCCTATGAATCAGGGGGAAATATTCATCAAATCAGAGTTAGGAGAATATAGGAGAAGAGGGGAGAGGGTGCTTACATTCAATGAGGACTTGGCCAAGTTATCCGATGGTTTAAGGATATTATTGGACAAGTATGATATCAGATCTGGAGTTAGATTGGATATAAGATCTAATGTCCCCATCGGAAGCGGTATGGCCTCTTCTGCCTCTGTGTCTGCAGCCATCTCCAAATCAGTTGATAGATTGTTCGAGCTCGGAATGGATGATCGAGAGTTACTTGAAGCTGTTTACATATTCGAGAAGATAATTCATGGAAGGGCCAGCAAGACAGGACCCGCATGTGCCGTTTTTGGTGGCGCCATTTGGATTGAATGGGCTGGAGGTGAGATGAAAGCCGTAAGTTTGGGATATAAGGAAATTCCTCTGGCTATTGCATGTACTGGTAAGCCTAGCCCAACCAAAGTCATGATAGATTCCGTTTCAAGCTTAAGGAGATCGGTCCCTTCAGTACATGATAGCTTGATCAGGAGTATATCTGAAGTGGTGATTATGGGAAGATCTGCCCTAGAGGAGGGCAATTTAAAAGTCCTTGGATCACTAATGAACATCAATCAGGGCTTACTTTATTCCCTAGGAGTTAGTAGCTGGGAAATTGAGAGGATAGTATGGGAAGCTAGGCACGGAGGAGCCTTAGGAGCCAAGCTCTCTGGTGCTGGTGGAGGAGGATGCGTGGTTATACTTCACGAGAGACCGAATGAGATCGTAGAGAAGGTATCTGCTCCCTTAATATTTCCCGCCACTGTTGCTAGGGAGGGAGCTAGGGTAGAAAGAGTACAGTAGGTTTATTGCTATACCTCCTCTAATTTACCCAATAACTTCTTATGGCTCTTGAATTGGGTAGGATCCATGAAGTGGATCTCGAAGGGAGCGCTTAGATCATCAATAGCGAGTAGAAATTTCGATCTCAGCCTACTTTGTTCTGTAATGGTTCTAGGTACCTTCTTGGATACCACAAGCACATCTATATCGCTGGCACCTGGAATAGCTTTTCCTTCAACCACGGATCCGAATAAGAATACCTTTACGTCAGATCCCAGCTCCTTTTCCATAATTGACTTAACGAGTGATGCATATTTCCTATAATTTTTGAAGTATTTCTCGTGACTTTTTCTAATTCTCCTCAGCATATTCATGATAGACAATATATTAACACCTCCCATAACCGTGTGGTTATCCTCATCAGTTCCTCCAGCTCCTCTTTACTGAAATGGGCTGGCATATACCTAGCCATTATGTAAGCTGCCTCTAGATTGCCAATGGCATTGGGATTCTCCCTGAAGATCTCCCTAACTGCAGGACATTCTTTCCCCGCCTCCTCTATCAGTATTTTTACGGAATGCGTCCTAGGGAAGTCACCGAAC
>JAVALV010000052.1:0-4630 GCA_032159055.1 Thermoproteota archaeon
CCTTAAAAATGAGAGAGGTAGTATCGAATCGATCATTCGGCTCCAAGCAACACCTTCAACAGTAGCATGGATGCGTCTATGACGTCCTTCACAGATAGTACCCCTATTGGCTTACCTTCCTCGTCCACGACGGGTAAATGGGAGATATCAGCATCTCTCATTTTCCTGCTCACTTCGTCAATGGGGTCTCCAGGTTTCGCTGTTATTGGATTCTCCGTCATTACATCCCTTACAGGTATCCCTTTGCCGCATAGTCCTCTGTAGCCCGTGTAAAGTATGTCCCTCTGAGTCACTATTCCAACTAGTTTACCATTCTCATCAACTATTAGCACACTACCTACACTGTTTTCCCACATCAACTTGATTGCGTCATCCACAGTTGCCGATATTGGTAGAGTTACCGGCGGCTTGCTCATCACATCCTCTGCTCTCAGTGGAACTTTTCTCCTAGGCTTCCATACAGGAGACATGATATCACCTATCCAGCTTAGATCATGATAGCTTTAAATATCACGACTCGACCATCTCACAGCAAAATTTAAATCAGCAAATATTCGTCGGCAGCTACTTTCCCTCCGTTGGGAGGAAGATCGATCAACGTAAAACTGTTAATTTTCACTGCAGTATCAGCTCATGGTGATGGGATTGAATGCTTCTAAATTCGCTATAATCCTCCTGATTGCCGTTATACTAATGTCTCCTCTCCAATCTCTCGCTTCAAGTGGGGGGAAGGCCTTCATTAGAGTTCCTGCTGTCTATCAATCACCGAACGGTATATCTAGAGGAGCCTTAGGAAACCTCACGGTCGAGGTCGAGCCAGGAGACGGTGAAGTATATTTCTCAGCGGATCCTCTCACTCAAATAGACACCCAAGGAGCAGCAAGGACTGCGGCCCTAGTTGCTAGCTATGTCTTGGGGAAGGATCCCCTATCCTACAACTTCTACTATCGGCTGGAATCGAATAGCATGATAATAGGGGGTCCCAGTGCTGGCGCTGCGATGACGGCCGCAACTATGGCAGCCATGCTCGGCAAAAGTATAAGGCAGAATGTCCTTATAACGGGAATGATAAACCCCGATGGAACGATAGGCCCGGTAGGCGGTATACCCGAGAAGCTAGAGGCCGCAGCTAAGGGAGGGGCCAAGATATTCCTCATACCAGCTGGTCAGAGGATAGTGGAGAGGACTGTCCCTAAGGAGGAGAAGATAGGCCCTCTTATCATAACTACTGTCGAGAAGGAGAAAGTAGACCTAATGGAACTTGGGAAGAAGCTGGGTGTTAAGGTGATAGAAGTTGCAACCATATCAGATGCCGTGAAATATCTCCTCGGATTAGAAGTGAAGGCCCCTCCCTCTGCCGAACCGAAGATACCAAGCAAGGTGAGATCGATCCTCATAAGATGGGTTAACCACTACCTCAATGAGAGCGAGGCCATCAGATCTTACGTGAGGGGAAACCTTACTAAACTCAGCTATCTAGCTAAGAGAGTTGTCAAGAGAATACTTAGCTACTCAGAAAGTTTATCTAAACAAGCTAAAGGAGAGATGAACCAAGGTGAGTATTACACAGCATCTAGCTCAGCTTTCCAATCTACCTACGAGGCTGAGTATGCGAGAGGTCTCCTAGATTATGCGGTGGAGGGACCTAAAGCTGTCGATGATCTCATGTCGAGGGTCAACTCTAAGGTGAAGGAAGTCGGATCCAAGCTTAATAGCACGAAGCCTGACAGTTTCAGCTCATTAGAAGCTTTAATAGCTGCTAAAACTAGATATTATATGGCTAAAGATGCCCTAGATAAGGGTGCACAACTCTCGTCTAAGCAGGCATATCTAGACTCCTCAGATTGGGGAGCCATACACTGGCTCGCATATGCATACTGGAGAGCCGAAACGGCGGAAACTTGGACGTGGTTATTTGGATTAAGCAAGGGCAGAGGGATTCCTGAAGCTAGGGTGAGAAAGGTAGCCTCTGTCCTCCTATACGAATCCGAAAGTGTGACATCTTATGCTCTCAGCTTACTTCAAGATATAGGAGCTTCCTCTGATTTGCTTAATGAAGCTTCTAACGATTTAAATAAGGCAGAAGAAGCCTATTCCTCGGGAGATATCTACGGCAGCCTAGGGTTAGCCACGAGCTCTCTAGCGAAGGCAACTGCCTCCATACATCAATGGTTCAGTAGTGATCCCGCAGCGGCGGAGAAAGCTATAAAGAGCATAAGCTACTCATCAATCAACGCTCTACTCTCTAAAGGAATAATACCCGTCCTCGCCTTGAGCTATGCTGAGACAGGCAAGACCTTTGAGCAGGAAAATGACACTTTCAGCTCGATAGTATATTACGAGCTATCATCGGCCCATGCTCATATGCTTCTCCTGATCTCTAAGGTAAAAGGCGGCAGTATAAAAACCGAAACCTCGGCCACGACATCCTCTCCACCAGTAACTCAGCCAAATACGACGCCATCTATAACTCCGAAGGTAACATCCATTTCACAAGCTGCTAAGGCATCAACTAGCGCACTGGTATTCATAGTAGGTGCTCTCATCATAGGATTATTTGCTGGATACCTGCTCGGGAGGCGATAAATGCGCATTACATCTTCCCTTCCCCTCTTATTAGTTTTCTCAGGATACTTTTCCTTGATGGCCACTATATCAGAGGATCTTACTAAGTATGCTAGGGGGAAAATCTGGATTCTTAGAAATATTAAACATCTGGAGAGAAACTACAGAGGGAAGTATGTTGCTATTTTAGGGGAAACTGTGATAGATAGTGATGACGATAACTATTCCCTACTTCAGAGGCTGTGGGCCAGAGGTCTTTATCCAGGTCCCGTGATTATCCACTTCGTGAAATAAATAGTTAAGCAGAGGAAAGGGATTAATCCAAACGGCTTGGGGACAAAACCTTAAATAACAACAATCTACTTTCGCATATGATGCTCCTGCCTAAGAAGGTGTTCTTCACTAAAGGAGTTGGAAAGCATGAGGATGCTCTGATAAGCTTCGAGTTAGCATTGAGAGATGCTGGAATAGAGAAGTTTAACTTGGTTCCGGTAAGCAGCATATATCCACCTGGTTGTATCGAGGTCAGTAAGGAGGAAGGACTTAAGGAGCTGAAGCCAGGTCAGATAGTTTTCACGGTGATGTCCAAATTCACGAGTAATGAGGAGGGTAAGATAATATATGCAAGCATAGGTGTGGCTATACCTGAAAATCAAAGGTTAAACGGCTACGTTACCGAATACATGGGCTATTGTAGGGAGGATCAGGATGTAGGTAGATATTCTGAAGAGAATGCTAAATACATGCTTGAAACCGCATTTGGAATAAAACCGACCAGGACTTTCAACGTCACGATAAAATCTAAGGTGGAGAAATTTACAACAGTTATAGCGGCAGCCGTTTTCATACTATAATCATAAATCATAATATAACTTATCTATTTTATTTAAGTTAAATTAAAGATAAAAATGAGAGGAGATTAATTTTAGCTATTATCCCCTCTTACTGGAAAGCTTCGTGTAGATATAGGCGAATATCATCGAGAGAGCTATTATCACAGATGTAAGCGCATTTATCTCAGGACCTACCCCTCCTCTCGCTGATTGTGACCATATGATTAATGGAAGGGTTTGAAAACCAGGTCCCGTCGTGAAAGCTGTCTTTATGAAATCATCGAATGATAATGTGAATGCTATCAGGGCGGCGGCTATTATACCTGGTAGCGATAGTGGAAGCGTTATCCTCATGAATGTTTGTAGCTCATTAGCTCCCAAGGTTAAGGATGCTTCCTCCAGGGACTTATCGAATCCCGATAATCTGGCCTTTATTATAACGTAGACGAAGGATATATCAAATGCTATGTGCCCAAGCAAAACTGTCAGCCAGCCAAGCCTGTAACCGGCGAATTTGTAAAACAGAAGGAGGGAAAGCGCCTCAGCTATTTCAGGTATTATTATCGGCACGTAAAGGAGGCCATCCACAATCCCTTTCCCTCCAATATCAAGCCTGATAACTCCATAGGCTGCAAGCATGCCGAACAGTAGAGAGGCTAATGTCGTTATTATGGCTATGTTAAGGCTATTGTAGAAGGCGATCCAAACTATCCTGTCCTCTAGGAGGACGCCGTACCACTTCAGAGAGAAACCGGTAAACTGGCCCAGCATTCTTGAGCTATTGAATGAGAAAAGGACAACTACTATTATCGGTACGTAAAGGAAAGCATAGACGAGCGATGAGAATACAGCTAGGATCTTATCCCCTATGCTCATATCTCCAGCTCACCTACCTTCTTCATGTAGATGGCCAGCGCAGCTAACACCACTGCTATGTAAAGTACTGAGACAGCAGCTCCCCTCCACCAGTCATGAAACTTCAGGAACAAATCCCATGTCAGCGTTCCTATGGTCGTGACACTAACTCCTCCTATCATGGCAGGGACTACGAACTCCCCTATAGCAGGAACGAATACCAGAATAGTTCCAGCAGCTATACCCGGCTTTGATAGAGATAGTGTTACATGAAGGAAAGTTTTCCAAGGAGAGGCTCCCAAAGTGTATGACGCTTCCAAGAGGGACTTATCGATCTTCTCCAAGCTAGCATAAAGGGGAAGTATCATGAATGGAAG
>JAVALV010000053.1:0-6255 GCA_032159055.1 Thermoproteota archaeon
GATATGAATCCCTCCTTCTCCTTAAAATCCCTCATTATTTCCCTTAGCTTGGATAATGCGTTGCTCAGAAACTCATTATGATCAAGCTCGCCTCTCTCTATTTTGCTCATAGCTTCCTCAAGTTTGGAAGTCAGCTCTGGACTTGTAAGCTCAGGCACGTACTCTTCAAGGACCTCAGCTACGGCCTCCCCAAGGGGTGTCGGTTTAAAGCTTTTCCCCTCCACATATCCCCTCTCCCTTAGTATGTCAAGTATTTGAACCCTAGTGTTCTTGGTTCCAAGGCCTAGCTTTTCCATCTCCTTGATTATGGAAACAGGAGTATACCTCTTTGGTGGCTGAGTTTCCTTCTCCTCTATCTTGACATCTACGCACCTAACTTCATCTCCATTCTTCACGGGAGGCATGGAAAAATCCTTCTTTGAGTAAGGATATACCCTCAGCCATCCTTCTTCAAGCAAAGAGGATCCATTAGCCCTAAACTTAAATGAGTCAATGCTTACCTCAGCCGATATCCTCTCTATTAGGGCATCTGGGGAGAGTGTAGCTAGATTCCTCCTAGCTATTATCTCATATACCCTCCTATGGTTTTTACTCTCTAACTTATCAGGGGATCCTACTATATGTATCGTAGGATGAGCCGGATCATCCTTCCTTCCCTCGACTGGATTGTCCCTCATATTTTGAATCACGAAATCAGCATCTCTCCTAAGTGGGGAATAGTTCCCTATTATTTCTACCATCTTTACAAAATCCTCTTTTTTCCAGTTCTTCGGGTACTTTTGGCTCTCAGTTCCTATGTAACTTATCAAACCAGCCTCGTATAGCTGTTGGGCTATACCCGTAGATCTATCTGCTATTTGCTTTGGAGTGAGACCGGTTATTCGACTTACCTCGATCTGCATCGAAGTTCCGTCGAAAGGCGGGGGTGGCTTGACAGTGACTTTCCTCGACCTCACCTTCACCTTGAAGGATTTGCCCATGACTGCTTTAGATGCCATTTCAGCGTATTCCTTCCGCCATATCTTCTCCTCTCCCTTTGGAGGTAAAAGCTTCATCTCGAACCTTCCTCTTTCACCTTCCATTACTGCCGTTACCACGTAGTATTTGCGAGGGACGAAGTTCCTTATCTCTCGTTCTCTCCTAACTATCAGGGAGAGAGTGGGTCCCTGAACCCTACCTGAACTCAGTACTTTCACCCATCTCCTCTTCCTGGTACTTAACGTGAGCCCTCTAGAGACGTTGGCACCCCATTGTAGATCTAAAACCCTCCTAGACCATCCAGCATTGGCTCTAGGGTAATCAAAGGGCTTAAGATTCCTGAATGCCTCTCTTATCTCCTCAGCATTTAAAGATGAGAACTCCATCCTGTAGATAGCTTTGTTCCCCTCCCAGCCTAAGGCCCTCATTATCTCCAAGGCTATCGAGCTCCCTTCAGTATCGAGATCCGTAGCTACTATGATCCTGTCAGCTTTTTTACCTAACTTCTCTATAACCCTCAAAAACTGCCTCTTGCTCTCTATATCCTTGAGCACGAGTTCTTCTGGAGATATTATGGCTGGATATATCCACTTACCATCGGGATAATCTAGCTCTAGGAGGTGACCTGCTGCAGGGACTACCTCGTACTCCTCTCCATCCAATTCGAACGTGTAATAGGACAACTTTCCCACTTTCCTTTGCTTAGCGTTTCTTGATAGAATGTGGGCTATCCTCTTGGCGACCCTTGGTTTTTCGGTGAGTATTAGCGTGGTCATATAACAGCACCCTCAAGCTCATAGGGAGGAATTACAGATGTAATACATTCGTCCTCCCTACAATATATGGGCGTTTCGGTTGATAGTGAAGAGGCTTCATGAAAAGTAAATTCTTGCTCTTACTGATGGTAGTACTTCTCCTACCAATTCAGTCCTCTTTAGCTAGTAGTTCTCCGAAAACGCTCGTAGTTCATTCAGGAACAGCATGCGTAACTGGAGACCTATACTTTAATTTACCTAGTGAGGCCCTATCCTCCGCAAATCCTGGAGATAGGATAATAATATGCCCCGGTACTTACCATGATAACTTAAAGGTGGAGAAGAGTAACGTAATAATAGAAGGGAATGGAGATCCTTCCAGCGTGAAGATAGAAGCTTTAAACAGCACTCAGCATGTAATTGAACTCAGGAACGTTAGAAATGTGACTATTAAAAATGTTACAGTTTCTGGGGCATTAGGATCACAGATAGCGGGGATATACGCTCAACTATCATCTGAGAGCATCATAAAGAATGTGATAGCTTTAGATAATTACTTCGGCGTAGATATCGTATCAAGCTCCAATATGACCTTGGAAAACATAGAAGCAGTTAACAACACAAACGTTGGAATAAATTTAGAGGGAACAGTTATCTCCAGCCTGAATAACTCCACATCGAAGGGTAATAGGATAGGACTTCTTCTCCTCTTCTCGAATAACCTTCAGATAGATGGTATTAATGCCACTGGTAACTCAGAAGGCGGGTTCCTGCTTAAGTACTCGGTTAATAACACACTTTCCCATCTGTTAGCAGATCTAAATGGATGGTACGGGATATACCTCCAAGACTCCGATGGTAATGAGCTATCTGAGTCGTCAGCTATCAATAACACGGCATCTGGAAGTGATGGATACGGCCTTTACCTCTACCTAAAATCCGAGAATAACAAAATATACAATATAACTTCTAGCTACAATGTATATGGAATGGCCCTTGCCTCCTCTTCATCTAAAAATAACATAACAAACTCTAGCATTGTAAATAATACGATAGCAGGTATCTATATAGAGAATAGTGATGAAAATTCGGTCATTGCCTCTATAAAGGGAAGTATGTATGGAGTATGGGTTCAAGACAGTAATGAGAATAAGATAGGAGGGGAGGTAGAGGCTTGTAGATGGGGTATCTTCATATCAGGATTAGATGGGTCGTCTGGTAACGTTATAAAGAGGGCCAAGATACATGACAATACCTATTCCGGTATAGTGATAGAAGGAAACGGATCTAAAGGAAATGTGATCACTGGAATATCCTCCTATAATAACACGCTTCTTGGGATAGACTTGGCTGGTGATTACGTGACGCCGAACGATGGGCTCCTCAGCGAAGGTCCTAACGATCTGATGGACTATCCTGTCATAAAATGGGCAGCTATTTATGGGGATAGAATGATAGTGAGTGGATATATAAATAAGGAAGGAAATGAAACCGGAGACAGGCTCTTCGATAATGCAACGGTCGAAATATACCAATCAGATAACGATAGAAGCGGTTATGGGGAAGGGATGCGATATCTTGGCAGCCTCGAATCTAAAAATGGCGAATTCCTCGGATGGATAGACCTTCCACCAGATATCTCGGGGCATAGTATAAACATAACTGGGACCGCAACTCTCCTAACTCATGGTACCTCAGAGTTTGGCCCTACAGTTGCGGCTCCTATCGTGAGCACCAATCTCACAATATCAAAATCTATCAATCCTTCAACGGTTCTACCTAACTCCACAGCAGAAGTTCTCCTTCTCCTCAGAAATTACGGAAACGGAACTGCCTATAACGTGACAGTAGTAGATGAACTTCCTGATGGAATGGAATATAAGAATGGAACCTCCAAGGTCAATGGAAATCTCATGGAACCAGAGATTAAGGGGAACAACTTGACATGGAGGGTAGATGTTCCATCGCACTCAGAGGTCAGAATAGAGTTCAATGTAACAGTTACAGCTTCTCCAGGAACCACTCTGAAGAATGTAGCGGTATTCGAAGGTAACGATGGGAGAGGGAACGATACGGATGAAATAAATGTGATAGCGCCTCCCATCATAAATGCAGTAAAGCAGGTGAGTCCCGGAGTTATAGACGTGAATGGCACAGCTCACTACAAGGTCATCCTGTCCAACGGTGGAGGTCTGCCTGCTCTTCTCTTGGTCAAGGATGAGATACCTAATGGCATGAAGTATGTGGATAATAGTTTAGCCTCAAATATCAGCTTATCTGGATCTAAGGTTTCAGGAAGCATAATAGAGTTCAATCTAACCTTGAATCCAGGAAAATCAGCCTCCATTTCCTATTCTCTTAGGGGGCTCGCTGAGGGCAGGAAGGAGAACAAGCTTTACGTGAACGGTAGCTTCGTTGCATCTGCCTCTGTCATAGTAAGGGATCCACCTTCAGGCGGTTCATCCGGATCTAACCATAGAACTCACCATAGATCGCCAAACACCCATTCCGGAGGAGCTCCTCCACCATGCAGTTGGTTCTCATATGGTCAGAGGGACAAAGATAACTCTACTAAGGATGAAGAGAACGAGGTGAAGAATTATAGGCTCGATCATCCACCGATAGTCCTCGTTTCTCTAGGCTCCTCAGGCGTTAAAGTAAGCCAGGTATCAGGTGAGCAAAGCTCATCTGTAACTGAAAACGGTAAATCTGTAGGTAAAACGTCCTCTAGAGGAAGCAATGGCAAAGGGATTCCCATGATAGTAGTAGACATCACAGCTACACCAGCACAAGCAGAAACCGGAACTGTAATATCCTTCCTAGTTGAGGTGAGCAATATAGGAGATGGACCAAAGGATAATCTTTCACTAATAGTGGATCTGTCTAATGGGCTTGATTACATTAAAGGTAGCTCTATGATGGGTGGAATTGCCAAAGAACCGGATAACAACGATAATAAGCTAAGTTGGAATCTAGGGTCTCTCTATCCAGGTAAGGCCATAGAGGTTAGCTTCAGAGCTAAGTTGCTGGCTACATCAGGTCAGTTTAATGTGAAAGCAATAGCATCATCTTCATCTGATTCAGTAACCGTAACAGTTAGACCTAAACCCAAACCTAAAGTTCAGTCACCACCTCCTCCACCTCCTGCAGTGGTTAATCTTAAAGCATCCTCAACGACCTCAGGTGATGAAGCCCTCATTAGGATAGCCCTAACAAGCCCCACGGGGGCTAAGGGAGTCAGGATAATAGCTACATTGAACAACCTAACCTATGTGGCTGGGAGCGCTAAGATAGAAAATATGCCAGCAGGTACTGAAGCCAATGGAAATACACTAAGATGGATCATTAGCATATCAAAAGGTGGATCTGCGGCATTGAACTTCAAGGTAAGGCAGGTCGATGAAGAAACGAGTAAAGGAGTCGTCAGGATATACCTCCCAGGATTCGGTAAGTCTGCAGAGGTTAAAGTAACATTTGAGCCCAAGCAGAGGGGGGTAGCTCCACCATCGTTCAATATAAAGCTCCCAGCATTCCCGTCAGTACCTTGGTGGTTGATATTTCTACCGCTGATCGCGATTCCCATATTTCTCGCCTATAGAAAGAGAGAAGGAAAGGGAAGGATAGTTATGGATTATGAGGCATTGAAATGGGCTGCTAGGAGGGGGTTATTGAGTGACTTGGTGGAGGAATATGAGATCTTAATACCAACTGAGACCTTCAATAAGGTGAGCAAAGATCGCGATTTAATGCCTATAATAGAGAAGTACATAGTAGATCGCCATATTACTGTAGAAAAGGCTCCTAGGAGAAAGATAATGATTAAAGGGATAGAAGAAGATCTTCCCGCAGCCCTTGGATTGGCTGATAGGGAAAAGCTTCCAGTATATATAGGGGAGGAATACGCTCTGAAGGATCTGAAGAGAAGGGGATTTGATGTTAGGCTGATTAGGGAGGCTCCTCCTCCCATCAAGATAGACATGCCTTAGTTCGTATCTGCTTTTTTTACTCTCTTTCTTTTATTTCATTTATAAGGCCCATTTTTTCCTCCTTGAATATCCTCTGATCCATTAAACTCAGCTTGTCCGATACCATCGGTTTGAACTTCATTTTCGCCAATATGTCCCTCTCCAAATCGACACCAGGCGCTATCTCCTCTAATAATAAACCGTCTCGTGTTAGGCTGAATACAGCTCTCTCTGTTATGTATTTGATCTCCTTTCCCATCTCTAAGGCGATGGATCCGTTAAAGACTATCTTGTATACTTCATCTACGAATTTAGTTATGGAACCATCTTCCTCTATGAGGAGCTTTCCATCCTTCACTTCAATTCTCCTCTTTCCAGCTGTGAAACCTCCACCGAAGAATACTCTAGGAGATCCTGCAGCGATTACAGGAAAGCCACCAGGACCGGGTATCCTATTAGGGAGCATGGAAGGATTTACGTTCCCTTTTTTGTCCACTTGCATGAAGCCCAGAGATGCGGCATCTATTATACCACCTTCGTAGTTCGTGAACATGTCC
>JAVALV010000054.1:0-6189 GCA_032159055.1 Thermoproteota archaeon
CTATAGCCGACGTAAAGAGGTTCATTAGAATGGTTAGGGGATTCGATATACCCATAGGCGGTGTTATAGTGAATCAGATAATTCCCAAATCTATAGCTGAGACTACGACCAACGAGTACATAAGGAACAAGTATGAAGAACAGCTTGGCTACATGGCAGAGATAGAGAGGGATCTAGGCTCCTTAGTTAGATCATACATCCCCATATATCCTGGTGAAGTAGTGGGGGTTGAAATGATTGATAGGGTATCGGAGGATATGTTTTCTTGGATCCCTGACTTCCTCGATGAGTTAAAATTAGAATAACATTCATCCTATTTTTATTTATCTATTCTATGATTAGAACTATTTAATTAATAATTGGTCCTCTTAATTCTAAGGGTGAGTCATTGAAGGTGGCCATCACCAGAAATTCTGCTTTGGTAGTGGTTGATGTGCAAAGGGATTTTATGCCGGGAGGTGCCCTCCCTGTTCCAAAGGGAGATTTGGTTATAGGACCAATCAACACGCTCATAACCCGTTTCAAGATCAAAGGATTGCCAGTAATATTTACGAGGGATTGGCATCCACCTGATCACATATCCTTCCAAGAAAGAGGGGGCCCTTGGCCTCCCCACTGCATCAAAAATACGAAGGGAGCCGAATTCCATCCAGATATGGAGATCCCTGAGGGGGCTATCATAGTATCGAAGGCAACGGAGAGGGATAAGGAGGCATATTCTGGCTTCCAAGGAACTAACCTGAATGATATCCTCAGAGAGAAAGGAATAAAGAGAATCTTCCTAGGGGGTGTTGCTACAGAGTACTGCGTCAAGGCCACGGTTTTAGATGCCCTCAATCTGGGATATGAGGTTATAGTCGTGGAGGAGGCCATTAAGGGGATAAGCGAGGATGAGGAAGTAAAAGCTAGGGATTCCATGCTGGATGAAGGATCGATATTTGCTGCCTTGAGCGAGATCAAGATGTAAGTATATCATAAATCCCGTGGAGGAGTTAGAGATGTTGTATGATGTGGAGGTAGAAGTAGAGGAAGTGAGGGGATATTGCGCCGCTGGTTATAAGAGAGGAGATAAGTTCACTATAAGGGGTTTCTACATAGAACCTGATGGTAGGATATGCATACATGCTCTAACGGGCATGATGAGCCTGCTATCTCCATTTATCCATGGGATTTCCGCTAAGGATCTAGGAATAGGGGAGATGGAGGACTCGGGTTTCCTTCAGTGTCCTGACCCTGGAAAGCCCTACACTTGCGGTGGAACTGTGATATTCAGGCTAACAAGAAGGAAAAGTGATGAATGAGTGGAATAGATGGCATGGCCTCTTCGTGTAAGATCCTCTTTCAATAAAAGCTAAAGGGATCGTGTTTAAGCCACTTCTCTCAGCAATCCAGGGATGCGATAACCTCTAGCATAGGCTGTCACCGGTTTTATATCGAGGGAATTCAGATCAACAGATGCTATGGCCTTACTGAGCTCTAGAGATAGGCTTGCATCCAGAATCAGCGGTATCCCTAGGTCAGCGGCTACCCTCCTCACCTTATAGTCGATATGAGGTGCATACCCAGTAGCCATAACGGTATCCACCTTCCCATCTCTGATCAGTCTATAGGCTTCATCCTGGCCTAGATCTGAGACCTTCCATACCTTTAGGCCAAGCGACTTGAGGAGCTCTATAGCCTCACTTAATTTGAGGGAATCCTCTTCGGATCCCTCATTTCCTACCACGATGCCCTTATGAGGAACCTTATTTGGCTGTATAGAGAGCCAGGACTTGAGGAGAGCCCCTTCATAGGTTTTATCTAGGCTAGCTACTTCACCTGTAGACCTCATCTCCACCCCTAGGTAGGGATAGCTCCCTCTAAGTTGCGACCAAGAGAACTGGGGGGACTTAACGGAGAAGTGGTGCATGAACGGCTCATAGAATCCGTTTAAGCCGAGAGATCCTTCGAATACTACCTTAGCTGATGCCTTGGCCAGATTAATACCCGAGGATTTACTGGAGAATGGCATAGACCTAGATGCCCTGAGATTAAGCTCCAGCACGTAAGCCCTCTCTCCATCCAAAATGAACTGCAGATTAAATGGTCCCTTTATGTTCAAAGCTTTAACTAACCTAAGGGCTATAGATTTCATCTTCTCAGTTGGAATTCCCTTAGCAGGGAGGACCATTGTAGAGTCCCCAGAATGGACACCCGCAGGCTCTATGTGCCTTATTGCAACGCCTAAGGCTCCTTCTCCATCTCCTACTCCGTCTATCTCAGCTTCAACTCCCCTTATGAACTTGGAGATAACCACGCTCCTTCCCGTTGAGAGGGCACGTGAGAGGGCATTTCTTAGGGATGAATCATCTGAGACTATGAACATGGATGTACCGCTGAGAACATGAGAGGGCCTTATCATGAGGGGATATCCAAAATCTTCAGCGAAGTGGAGAGCTTCTCTTACGCTTTTAGCCTCTATCCAAGGAGGTTGATCTATTCTTAAATCATCCAGAAGCTTAGAGAAGTATTCCCTGCTCTCTGCTATCTCCACGCTCTTACCATCAGTTCCAAGGAGACTCACTCCTTCCTCCTCCAAAGACTTGGCCAAGTCATTGGCTATCTGACCGCCTAGAAACGCAACCATCCCAACTGGCTTCTCAAATTCATATATGTCAAGGAGCCTCTCTAGGGTTAATTCCTCAAAGTAGAGCCTATCAACAGTATCCCAGTCTGTAGAAACAGTCTCTGGATTATAATTTACTATGGCTACCGAATCAACGTAACCTTTAGATGCCTTCGCGAACTCGACTACACCCCAATCGAACTCAACGGAGACCCCAATCCTGAACACGCCTGCACCTATTACGATTACTCTAGCCCCGGGCCTTATGTCGTTTTCCACTCCCCCATAGGTAGCGTACAGGTAATTGGTAACAGCTGGCCATTCAGCGGCCAAAGTATCTATCTGCTTGAAGGATGGCTCTATTTTATAGGATAACCTGATTTTCCTGATCTGCCTTTCATCCATTCCAAGCTTCTTCGCTATCTGATTATCTGAGAATCCGTATCTCTTTGCAATATATATGGAGCGCGGATCCATCCTGAGATCACGCCATGCCCTCACGGCCTTCTCTAGCTCCTTCATGTACCAGATGTCAATTCCAGATAGCTCAGATATCTCTTCAGCGCCCACGCCGCCTGAAAGGGCTATAGATGCCCAAGCCGGCCAGTACGGTCTTCTCTCCTTCAGGGATTTCAAGGCCTCATTCACGTCTCCTTCCATTGGAAGACCATCGAACAGTCCTAGCATCCTCATGCTTTTCTGCACTGCCTCCGCGAAGTTCCTTCCTATCGCCATGACCTCCCCTATGCTCTTCATCTCGCTACCTATCTTTCTCTCCGCTCCTTCAAATTTCTCCAAGTCCCATCTCGGTACCTTTACAACTATGTAGTCCAGACTAGGCTCGAAGCATGAGCAGGTGGCTCCAGTAACCCTGTTAATTATTTCTTCAAGCCTATATCCGAGGGCCAGCTTAGCTGCCACGTAAGCCAGCGGATAGCCTGTAGCTTTGCTTGCGAGAGCGGAGGATCTCGACATTCTTGGATTCATCTCTATTGCGTAATGATCCAACCTGTTAAGAGCAAACTGGACATTACCTTCCCCAATAAGTCCTATAGCTTCGGCAACTTTAATGGAGGAGTCCCTTAAGAGTTGATATTCTTGATTGGTTAGGGTTTGGCATGGAGCCACTACTACGGACTCTCCCGTATGTATCCCCATGGGATCTGCGTTCTCTAGGCAGGCTGGAACTATCGTGTTACCATAAGAATCCCTCACAACCTCAAATTCTATTTCCTTCCATCCTCCTAGGTACTTTTCCACTAAAGCACTGCCTATAGAGCTGAATTTCAGGGCCCTCTGTATTAGGGACTTCATTTCCTCCTCGTTCCATGCCACGAATGAGCCCCTTCCTCCCAAGTTATATGATACCCTCACTATAACGGGATATCCTATGGATTCCGCGGCCTTCAGGGCCTCGCTGAGTGATGAGATTTGGTGACTTGGGGGCATGGGTACCCCGTAGCTCTGGACGGATTCTTTGAACTTCTCTCTGTTGAGGGCCCTATCTATACTCTCTGGTTGGGTTCCCAGCACCTTAATGCCATATCTATCCAATATGCCTGACCTCCATAGATCTATCCCAGCATCCAAGGCAGTCTGCCCTCCAAATCCAAGCATGATTCCGTCTGGTCTCTCTTCCTCTATTACTCTAGCGAGGAAATCCTTCCTTATTGGAAGCAGGTATACCTCATCTGCCAAGTCGCCTGTTTGTATTGTAGCAACATTTGGATTGACTAGGACCACCTCTATACTCTCCTCCTTCAAGGCCTTTATGGCCTGACTTCCACTGTAATCAAATTCAGCCGCTTCAGCGATTTTTATGGCTCCAGAACCCAATAGGAGGACCTTCTTCACAGATTCCATTTACCATCACCTATTGCCTTAACGAATAGATCGAATATCCAAGAAGTATCTAGGGGGCCGGGGGAGGATTCTGGGTGGAATTGCGTTGTGGCTATTGGTAGGTCCCTGTGATAGGCACCCTCTAAGGTTCCATCATCGGGATTGATGAACCACTCGATCAAACCTGTCTCCCTTAACCCTTCCCTCTTAACAGCGAAACCATGATTCTGACTTGTTATATAACATCTACCGGTTCTTAGGTCCTTAACTGGCTTATTTTGACCTCTATGTCCGTATTTCATCTTATATGTCTCGGCCCCAAGACCGAGGGAAATTATTTGGTGCCCTAGACATATTCCTAAGGTAATTATACCATCTGAAGCCATTTCCACTGCCATCTCTCCCTGAGATTTGAGTAACTCAGGATTACCAGGACCATTGCCAAGCAGAAGGGCATCAGGTTCTACGGACCACACCTCATCTGGAGAAGAACGGCAGGGTAGTCTCACAACCCCTAGACCTCTCTTAAGGAGTTCTCTTACTATTCCTAGCTTCAATCCGCAATCTATTACAGCTACTAGGGGTCTGGAGTTATTCTCCCATATCGGAGCTGATGGTGATACCTCGCTGACGTAGTCCACCTCATCGTATGATGGAGCCTCTATCAGCTCCCTCCAAAGCCCATCCAGATCAGGTTCTCCCTCCCATATACCTAGAGCTCCTTTCATCACTCCTACTTCCCTCAGCTCCTTTGTTAGGGCTCTTGTATCTACCCACTGAATTATCGGAGCGTTGCTGTTATTGAACCATTCTTGGAGGGAGATATTGGAATCCCAATGCTGGGCATCAGTAAGCTCGTGGACTACCAATCCAGTAACCTGAACTCTTTCTGACTCGAGAAGAGAAGTATTCACGCCGTAGTTTCCCACAATGGGATTTGTCATGACGAGTATCTGGCCCCTATAGCTGGGATCGCTGAGGGACTCTGGATATCCCACCATTCCGGTGGTGAATACAACCTCTCCGAACGTAAATGCCTGACCTACTTTCACTACAACCATGGTAAACTGATCCATTATCGAGGATCAAAGTAGAAGGCTTACATCCTTGGAAGCCGAACGAAATGCATTCGTACCCTCATCCATGTATCAAAAGATATTTAAAAATTTAACTAGTGATCCGATGTAGTATAAATGACCCGTTTATACTCGTTCCATGCGTGCAGTAGTGAGAAAAGCCTAGCGAGAAAGATTCACTCAGATTTGGATTGTAATACTGTCCTGTCGCTTAACTCCCAGTATCTATTGAACACATCCCTCATCTGATTGGCCATCCTAGGATCCGCGACCCTGATCGCCACCCGCAGGGTGCCAGCTTTTGGATCTGTTATATATAAATAAGTAATTTTATTATCTATTATGACGAATGGCATTCTAATTTTTCTATATTCCTTCACTTCAACTCCTATGTTCTTTATTTTTGCTGTACCAAGAATTTCCTTCATCCTCTTTGTGAAAATGCCAGCCGATGGAACCACGAACTTGAACCTCACACCCTTGCATAGAGACTTGAGGACCTGCTTACTGTAATCATCCCAATTTATCTTAGCAGGTTTTTGAGAGATTGCGATGAGTATTTCCTCCTTTGCCCTTGAAGCATCCCTGATCGAGGAAGATACTATTGTGGTATGGTTCTCTATGAGCATCACCCGAACTTCCCTCTCTGTTTCTGTTGAATCCTTT
>JAVALV010000055.1:0-4470 GCA_032159055.1 Thermoproteota archaeon
ACACAGATAACCTTATAGGATCAGCTCCGAACATCTCTACTGCTTTCCTTATCGGTATTATGTTTCCCAAGGACTTTGACATCTTCTTTCCTTCCATAGTCACAGATCCATTGACGACTATCTGTTTCGGCCAGAGATCCCTTGGGAATATGGCGACATGATTGAAGATGAAGAAAGTCAAATGGTTCCAAATGAGGTCTCTTCCGCTATGTCTCGAATCGAGCGGATACCAATAAATGAATTCATCCCTTACTGCTCTGAGGACTTCTTTATCCAACCCCCTTTCCCTTGCTATCTCCTCTACATCTCCTTTTCCAAGGAATATGTAGTCGAACACCTCGTCATCCAGATGCTTAGCCCCTATGACACCTTCGTTTATGTACTTACTTATGGTATAGTAAGCCATATAGATCGTAGAATCGCTTAAACTCTCTATTATCCAATTGGGGTCAAAAGGCAGCTTAGTTCCAAGACCGCTTTTCCTAGCACAAGCTTTCTCTCTCATCCAGTCTATGGCCTCTTCAAATTCCTTCCTAACTTCCTTGGGAATTATTTTCATGCCATTCAGGGCCTCATGAGCCATTCTCTTCCACTCTGGATTGGAGTAGTCTATGAACCACTGATCTTCCACTATATTGACAACGATCTCAGCTCCACATCTGCAGTAAACAGGAGCATTAGCGATCACGTAGAAGATATGGGCAATTCCTCGCTTTATCAAATCGTCTCTTACCTTATCTTTGGCCTCCTTCACAGGAAGGCCGGCATAAGGCCCAGTATTCTCCTTCATTCTCCCCATATGGTACTCCTTAGAGTAGACTAGATCCGTAGCTTCCTCCGCCTTTCTATCCATCTGATCCTTGACCCCTAGCTTCTCTATGGCATCCTTTGCAGGGATTTCTGAGAATCCTTCAACCTCTATTATGGATATAGGCTCTATGGAATCTAATATATCTCTCCATACTCCAAATTTATCAAGGATTTCAGGGTGGATCTTCAAATCCCTAAGAGCCAAATAGTCATAGGGGGCATGTCCAGGGACAGACATCACTATGCCAGTTCCATAATCTGGATCCACAAACTCCGCAGGGAGTATAGGGACTCTCCTTCCGTTGACAGGATTTTCAACGTATTTTCCGATAAGCTCACTCCCATTAATGTAACCCTCCTCCTCTACCGGAAATTTCTGAAACCTAAGTTTCACAACAGCTTCCTCTGAAACGACCCACCTCTCTCCTCCTACCCTAACTATCCTGTACCTTACATTTGGATTTACCCATATATTCGTGACGCCGAAGATAGTCTCTGGCCTGAATGTCACTACGGGGATCACCAACTCGTCCTTGAATTTTATGAGGGTAGTTTCAGCTATTTCTGGTTCTACATCTCCTTTAGTGTCGTGCTGACCTACAGCGTTATCGCAGCGTGGGCACCATCCGACAGGATGCTTTCCCTTTGTGAGAAGGCCCTTCTCGTAGAGTTTGTTGAACTGCCAAGTTATGAACTTATTATAGGAGGGATCTATGGTGGTGAATTCCCTCCTCCAATCTATTGAGTACCCCATGAGCTTCATTCCCGACTTTATCTCCTCATGAAAGTATTTAGCCATCTTGAGTGGATCCTTAAGGTCCTCTAGCTTGTCCTCGGGTATGTGAAATATCCTAGTAAATATCTCTATCAGTTCCTGATCTCCTTCACCCAGCCTCTTAGCCATTGCCAGTATGGGGGTTCCCGTGTAATGGAAGGCCATTGGAAACAGGACATTAAAGCCCCTCATCCGCTTGAATCTAGCATAAGCATCTGTAAGTCCATAGGTTCTCCCGTGACCCACATGCTGTGGGCTGTTTGGATATGGATAAGCGACCGTGAGGTAGAACTTCCTCCTGCTAGGATCAGGATCTGCTTCAAATATATGAGCTTCCTCCCATCTCTTCTGCCACTTCCTCTCTATCTCTCTAAGTTTAGAAACGAGAGAAGCCTCGCCCTTCGAGCTCAACTATACCACCTTCATCATTTCCAGATCCTGCAAATGGCGCATGTTCATTGAAAAAAGTTGTCCCCTTCTATGATCATGATGATCCAAAAAAGTAAATAGGGGATGATAAACGGGCGCCCCAACTTGAGCTAGGGGTTACTGCCTCCCTTCAAATTGAAAACATTATCTATCAGGTTATCTATCCAGTTTGTAAAGCTTTCCCAATTCTTCCACGCATTCTGGGGCATATTCCATATGAATTTTGTGGCATTAGCCATAGGAGTAACGACTATTCCCAGGAAGAAAGCTAGGGTAACTGCTATCAGCAGTGCCTGTTCAAGCGTCCCAGTGATGCCCCTTCTCTTCCTCAAGGTCATGGGATCACCAACTTTATTAGATCCTAAGGAGATATAACATACCGTTATTGTGAAAGAAAAGAGAAAGTGTGATCAGGTTGAGGAACGAGAAAAAGAAGTTAAAGATAACGGTATGCCCAGTTTGCGGAAGTACGAATATAAAGAAGGTATCTGCCTTCTCCGGCTGGCTCCTACCTGAGGAATATGTATGCCTAGATTGTGGATACAGAGGACCTGTTGTCGCTGAGATTGAGGTAGATGAGGATGAGATCGAGGAGGATAGATCCGACCGACGCGGTTGGTGAGATACTTCTCGACTTAGGTATAAACGAGTTCGCTGAGGTAAATGTACTTGGGAATATCATAAGGGTCGAAGTGAACTATGACCCACTTCAACAAGAGAGAGAAAGTCTGATTCAATTTAAGAATAGATTGAGGAGCATGGATAAACAGGGGGACGCGGTGAAGAGACATCTAATTCAACAGATAGAGTACTTCATAGAGAGGCTTGACAAGATATCTCTTGAGAAGGTCCTCGTCATAGCAGCTTCGTCAGATGGCATAGAGAAGCTGAGAGAACAACTGATCCTCATACGAAAAGAAATGGAAATTAGACAAAGAAAAGCCAGGGAAATGAAAAGATTGGTAAGGTCTCTATCATCTTATATAAGAGAATACTTAAGAGGATCATAAAATGTCTTTTCCTAGGCTATTGAGCCGGATCTCATTAGTTCATAAGTCCCTGTTTAAATAAGTCGTTCATCGAACCATATTAGGGAGCAGAATATACCTTTAGTACATTATTATATATTATTTTTTGAATATAAAGGTAATTAAGTATCTATATGTAATATAAATGCCGGTGGACTGGTAAACATTTATTAATAAACAGAGGTATGTTAAATTGAGGAGGTGAGTGTGTGGTATTATTGAAATCCCACGTTCGGATTCTGAAAGAATTAGTGAGAAGGGGAGAAAAGGGCATGACAGCAAGCAAGCTAATTGCGAAAAGGGAGTATAGAGTGAAAGTCATAAGGTATCTAGAAAGCGAGGGCTTAGTCAGGGTAACCTACAGCGGTGGTGGAATGAGGGTTTATGCTACAGATAGGGCTAGAAGACTTCTTGAGAGAATTAAGAAAGAAAAACCCGAGCTTTTGGTCAATAGCTAAGCTAAGTTAGATCAAATTAGATCAAACTTAATGAGTCAGATTTTCCAAATCCTCTATGTATATATCCGCTCCTTCTACTTCTCTTCTCACGCATACCGTGAGGCAACCTAGCTCCTTGCCGGCCTTAACATCCCAAGGAGCATCCCCGACGAATATACATTCTCTTGGCCTAACACCCAATTTCTCCATAGCGAATTCTAACTGCTTTTTCCTATCTAATGAATATTCCCTAGTTACTATGATATCGAAGAATTCCATAACACCTAGATTATCCAATGCTTTAGTTGCTGGTCTCCTCGCTTGGAGTGTTACAAGTCCTATCTTCAAACCTACTTCCTTTATCTTGCTTAAAGTGAGCCTTAAGGATGGGTTGAAGCGAGCCCTCTCAGCAGCTTCTAACTCTGCCTTTTCAACTATCGAGAAGGCCTTATCAATCTCCTCTTTATTTCTGGCAGCCTTTGGAATGCTCATCCCCAATGGACGGAGGGGGTGATTCCATCCCATCTCTCTCCTCACTTTTTCCCTCAAGGAGTCCCAATTTATTCCTAGGTTTGTGAGAGTTCCATCCAAGTCTGTTATCAGTGCTTTCTTACCTTGAAGAAGTTTACTGAGCCGCATTCCTTGCATTGGAGATATACCCCATATTTCCCCTTCTTTGGAATCATTACTCCCCCGCATTTCGCGCACCTTACCGGACTCTCCTCGCAGTTTCCTAGGCACCTCTTATACTTAAGAGTCTTGTTACTCTTGGTCCTGACCTTCCCTTCCACAAGGGGCAGTCCACATTTACACTGTTCCTTGAGGATTTTCTCCCCTGGAAGCAAGTTGTACTTCACATCACATTTATCTGGGTATCCAGAGCATATAATGAAATATCCATATTTGCTCTTCTTTAACAGGAGATCTCTACCACATTTAGGACACTTCCCCACTACGTTCTGTGATATCCTATATTCATAAACAGCCTTTG
>JAVALV010000056.1:0-4901 GCA_032159055.1 Thermoproteota archaeon
TGGCCCGGAGAACCCCTTAATTTTCGCTATAGGCCCATTTACTGGGACAGCTGTTCCTTACTCCGGTAAAGGTACTTTCATTTTCAAGTCACCTCAAACGGGAATAATTGGAGAATCCGTGGTAGGTGGAACATTTGGAGCTGCCTTTAGGTGGATCGGAGCTACAGCCATGGTAATTACGGGTAAATCGGAGAAGCCTGTTTACCTCGTGGTCAGGGAGGATGGAATTGAGATAAAGGATGCTAGCCACCTTTGGGGAAAGACCATTTATCAAACAGAGGATGAACTCAAGAAAGAGTATGGAAGAAGCTCAATAGCATCTATAGGACCTGCAGGAGAGAATTTGGTGAAATTTGCAGCAATAGGTAATGAGAAATGGAGGCAAGCTGGGAGGACTGGAGGAGGAGCTGTCATGGGATCAAAGAAGCTAAAAGCCATCGTCATAGATTACGATGCAATGAAATGGGACGCAGCCGATCCGGATGGAGTAAGGAAATACACAGCAGAGGAGATAATTCCAAGAGCTAGGGAGGAACTAAAGAGCTACTTTGAGAGGGGAACTCCTGGCTTAGTAGAGTTAGCTAATGAATGGGGCTTCTTCCCAAGTTATTACTGGTCTAGAGGCTCTGTCGAGGGATGGGATAGGATAGCTTGGGAGGCAATAGAGAAGGAGGTATTCGTCCACGCTAAGGGGTGCTTTGGCTGCCCGACACCTTGTGGCAGGTACAGCAAGGTTAGAGAGGGAAATTACGCTGGAAGCGAGGTCGAGCTGGAATACGAGACCATTTACTCTATAGGGGGACTTGCAGCTATAACAGATATCAAAGCGATAGTGTGGCTTAACGATCTCATAGATGGCTTGGGAATGGATACCATAACCCTAGGTAACATATTTGGCTTCGCCATAGAGGCATATAAGAGGGGTAAGCTCGATCCAGGATTTAAATTGGATTACGGAGATCCTGAATCGCTCTACCGACTTACTGAGATGATAGCTAAGAGGGAAGGAGTTGGCAATATATTAGCTGAAGGAGTTAGAGCGGCCTCAGAGAAGCTCGGGTTGAAAGATCTAGCCATTCACGTTAAGGGGCTCGAACCAGCTGGTTACGATCCTAGAACCCTTAAGAGCATGATCCTCAGCTACGGAGCATCATCTAGAGGAGCCTGCCATCTCAGGTTCATGGGATACTACGCTGACATAAAGGGACTTGGAGGAGATAGGAAAACGATCTCAATGGATAAAACAAAAGTTTTGACTGATTTGGAGGAGAAAGGTGTACTGGAAGATTCCTTCGTGATATGTAAGTTCACTAGAACCCTCATAGACTGGGAACAGATGGCCAAGTACTATACCCTAATAACTGGTAAGGAAACAAGGGTAGAGGATTTAAGGAACGCCGCTAGGCGCATAATAAACTTGGTTAGGATGTACAATGTGAGGCTCGGTATAAGGAGGAAGGATGACAGACTGCCGAGGAGGCTCTTTAGGGAATCGTTCATTCATAACGGAGAGGAGAGGAAAATAACGGAGGAAGAGCAAGAGAGGTTTCTAGATTACTATTATGAGATTAGAGGATGGGATAAGAACGGTGTGCCTAGGGAGGAGACGCTAAGTAAGTATGAGCTGAGGTAAGTCCCACCTTATTATCTATTTTATTTACCTAAAACTAGCTATTCTCTAAATTGAAAGCCCAGCCGATTACCGCAATTGGCTATTTATCTACACGTAATGGCTAGCAGCTCCACAGTATCAAGTTCAACAAATTCCCTCGATTCAAGCTTGCTCAAGATGTATAGCGAACCTATATCCATCTTATCCTTCTTCCCACCAACATATTGAGGCATATTTCACGATTAGAAGCTGAGTTTCCTTTTAACGGCTTATAGCATAGAAATATGCTGTTAATGTTGAACAAGAATCGTGTCCTCTATACTCATCACAACCGTGGGAGAGCGGCAGGCTTATGTACGGCTCCAAGCTAGTGAGCATTTCTCAAGATCTTTTTCTGATTAGCTCTATTCCTTAGCCTCTGCCTGAGAAGAATTACAGCCATCCTGCTGAGATTCCACTTCCCATGCCTGTTATAGAAGATATAAGTATCTTCACTCAACTCCTCTAAGAATGAGAGGATTAGGGATTCTATATCCACCTTGTCAAGTACAACATGGTATCCCAAGGCCAATCCCGACAGGAAGGTCCCTGGAGTTAGATTTTCCCTGAAATCTCTCATGCTTAGCACATGAACATCAAGGAAGGGAAGATCTAACTTACGAGCTTGAGAGGATATCTCATACTCCAAGAGAACCTTCTCCCTTGGAGTCATTGATCCCTCGACTATGACCAAAAGGTCAATATCCCTTGCTGTCCCCCAGTAGATGTAGCTCCCGAACAATATTATCGCGAGTACTCTCTCTCCCAAGGCTTTCAGCACAAACTGCTTTAGCTCCTCATACAATTCCCTTCTCCTGAAGATACCTCCTTGCAATGTCCATTACCTCCTTAGCCTTCTTCAGCGCTTCATCAGCAATCTCCTTGTCGATAAATTCATCAGGTGAAACTATTTCTCCCCTCAGGAGAAAGGGATATCTGCTTCTAGTGTAGTACTCAGTGAACCACCCCATCGTATCTAGTATAACATCGAATTCCTCCCTCCAATCATCGGAGAAAGCATCGGAGAATACGGTTCCAAGTATGGGTCCATGATTGTAGACGTACTTCCTTCTCGCCTCTATCATGGCCTTCACGGCTTTTTCAACGCACTGTTGCGAGTGGAAAACCGATTCAGGGAAATCTCCTTCCTTTAGTGATTTAAAAGCCCTTCGAAGGTCCTTTTCAGCTTCCTCAAAGTACTTCTTGGCAAATCTCTCATAGAACACTGAGATATCCCTTTATTGATTGGGTAACCTCAAACTTATAGTTGTCGCATCGGAGGATCAGTCGTCTTAATACATTTCTCCTTAAGGCGGATGCTAGGAAGAAGTTCTACATTTAATAGCTAAAATGAGCACGAGGAATCACCTGAAAATCGGCAGACATCGAGAATCGATGTTCCATAGTGCTGAGTCTGCCTGATAGACCTTCTATCAGCAGATTCAGTTAGGGGAGAATGATGCTCCTCTAGACCTTATCCTGATCGTACTGATGGGATGAGAATCAACTATTGAAAGGGCACTAAAGACAGTTTTCGTCGTTGAAATACAGGGAACAGCGTGTTAAGTAGGAAAATTTTTATCTTACGCTTTCGACATTCGTTCAATGAAGGAGGAGGTCCGGCTTTACATTGAAAGGGCAGAAAAATTCAGGAAGAACGCCGAATTCAACTTTAAAAATGGAGATTATGATCTGGCAATGCTTCATATAGAGCAGTCAATGCAGCTTCTGATCAAAGCTAAGCTGCTGGACCTAAAAGGTTACTTCGAGAGAACTCATAGCCTCAGAAAACTTCTTAGTGAGATAATGGAGATCGAAGGAGTGAGGGATTTTCTAATCAAATACAAAACGGTTTTGAGGAATCTGGAGAGGGCTTACATCACATCCCGTTATTACTTCGAGGAGTTCTTCAAGGAGGAGGTTGAGGAGGCCTTTGAGGCGCTAAAAGAGGTGAAGGAGACCCTATGGAGAGATCAAAGTACTTCTCGAATTTCATGAAATATGCGAGAGAAGTGAAGGAGAGTCTGAGAGGACAGCTCAAGAACTTTGAGGTGTACATCTTTGGTTCTGTAGTGAGGGGAGATTTCTCTCCTGGCCTCAGCGATATAGACATCGCGATCGTTTCGGATGAGTTTGAAAGCAGGGAGAAGAAAATGAGGGTGTACGATCTACTCTTTGAGAAGTTCTTTGACACACCGTTTGAGTTTCATCTGTTGACTAGAAGGAGGTGGAGGTTCTACCTGAAATTTATCGGCGACGACTACCTCCTAGTCTAATCACTAGGGCCTCGAATTAAGAGTTCCTATCAAACCTCAGATAACATTGATGGACAATTACTTGTCCCATCTCAGTAAGTCGCCATTAAGCGATCACCCTTGAAGAAGGATCTGAACCTATAGCATATTTGAAGGTGTTCATGGGACGATCATGAAAGCAGGCTTTTGAGAGGGCGTATTCTTCATAGCCTTTATGGGCTTGAATTGAGCGGGGGCGCGCACGACCTTTGGGGTAAACTATGATGAGTTTAGGGAATGAAGGAGAGGAAGATTCTGGAGGGACTGCCGATTGGAGATATGCGAGGCTGAGGGGATCAGACTGACTGTCCCCGAGAGCTATTTCTTCACCTGACGAACAGTCCATACTATGCCCACAAGGCTTTAAGCGCTGTAGATATATATCCGGGAGGCCACGAGGTGGAGAGTCCATTCGAGGGAAGACTTATCTTTTACGAGGTAGGGATAAAGAGCACATATGCGCGCGGAGGTGGAGTAAGTGGAGATCATTCATCAAGAGAGAAAAGCCTTAGATTCCTATATCAAAGCCTTTTGGTAACTTCCTGATTTTATGAGGCGGTGTCGCGTATGACCTCCTACTCTGCCTGAGATTCATGTTAACTAGAGCTGCAGCCATGTTAAGTGCTGATATTGCTGGATCAACCACAGGAACTCCTATCTCTTTTGAAAGCTCTTTAGCCATCCCTAGGAGACCGGTACATCCCAGTACAATCACATCTGCTCCATTTCTAAGTAGAAAGTCTGCCGCTCCTCTCAAAGATGACATTACCCTGCCTTTATCATGAGAGAGCGCGTGTACTGGTATACCAGTTCCCCTTATCCCCGCAAATCTGCTCTCTAAGCCCAGTTCCCTTATAAAGGGTGGGGGTACCTTTTTAGACATAGGTTCAGGACCCACATCTACTATCCCGAAGGAATCCCCTATCAAGATGGCCGTCATTACCGCCGATTCGCCC
>JAVALV010000057.1:0-2856 GCA_032159055.1 Thermoproteota archaeon
TAGGGAGTTTAACTTTTCTCTCTACGCTTAGATCTATAGCCTTTAATGTGTACATTCCACCCTTTAGAGCATTACAAGCTGATATTTCCCCCAGAGAAATTAGAGGGAAGGTATTTGGAACAGTACAGGCCACCTTTAATATTGGCGCGGTGCTAGGTCCCATAGTCGGTGGTCAGTTGTATCAGGAGTACGCTCCTAGGGAGATACCCTTATTCGGAATAACATTACCGGGAGCCGCCCTTTCATTCTTAGTAAGCGCAGCCATAGGGTTCTTCAGCTTACTGCTATTCGCTCTCTATGTTGAAGAACCATCTACTCCCCAAGGACAGTAACGAGAATCGTTCTCTTTCTGGGGCGCGTGTCAACTTCCACCCATATTATACTTTGCCATGTACCAAGGCTCAGCCTTCCCTTATTTACTGGAATAACCTTGCTAGGTTCCATAAGGATTGATCTCAGATGGGAATGTGCATTAAATGGATGCCTATAACCATTCCTTGGAATAATTCTTTCTAATGTATCCTTTAGATCTTCTAATAAAGAAGGATCATTCTCATTTAGTATTATAGCTCCTGTCGCATGAGGAGCGAACAGCAATGCTAGGCCCTCATTTATCCCGCTTTTCCTTACTATTTCATCAGCTCTCCCCGTTATATCCACAAAATCTATCTCTCCTTTAGTGCTAATAGAGAAGGATGAAGAATATACCTTCAAAACACTCACCTCACAAAACGAAGGTCGGCTTTTCATTGAGATACAAACCTTCACTCCGAGTTGTCCAGTGGTTTACAGGGCTAATGACTATTTTAACCTTATATCCAGTATCCTCATGCCTATAATCTTCCCAGTAAGCATATACCTTTAATCACCTCTTCGATCATGGGGAACGCAACGTAAATATTATCTAATGGATTACCATAGGAAGGTGAATCTTAAGAAGCTAGCTGAGAAGAGCCTTTATGCTATGGTTAGTGGTGATTGGGAATTAGTTCCTGAAGACCTTCTCTCTTACCTGAAGGACGAAGTAGGAGGAGATCCTATTAGTGATCCAGTAGCGACGGCTCTCGCCTTAATTAGAATAGGTCTTTCCCCTGAGAAAGCCGCAGCGCTCCTAGACTGGAGAAGTTTTGAAGATCTATGTATGAGAGGATTCCAGCTATCGGGGATGGAGGTATTGAAGGGAGTTAGATTTTCCTTCAATCGCAGGAGATATGAGATAGACCTACTCGGCACGTTAAATGAACTGATCTTGTCAGCAGATTGCAAGATGTGGTCCAAAGGGACTTCTCCTAAGTTATATAAGCTCAGAAAGGCAGCCATAAAGCAGCTTGAAAGGACTAAATTACTAGCTAAAGCCCTTAAAACAACTAAGATAGAGGGTATAGAGGTGAGAAAAGGAGAGAGCTTAGTGATTCCGGTGGTGATTACATGGCTTGACTTCAATGGGAGGTTCTCGGATGGCGTGCCAATAATACCTCTCTATGCTCTTCCTAACTTTCTAGACAGCATTTGGAATGTAATAGATGAAATAGCATCTCTAAAAGTTGATTACAGGATAGAAATTATGAAGAGATCTCATTAATGGCCTCAGCTATGTCCTTAAGACTTACGGTTTTCCTCACATCATTTGAGTAAAGAGTAACGCTCCCTTCCTTCTCCTCCCTAGGTCCAACGAAGGCAATTATCTTTGTCCCCAGTTTTCTCGCATATTCCCTCTGATTTGACTGATTCCTTCTCATGAGGTCTAAAGAAACGTAAAATCCCTCATTTCTTAATAGCTCTGCCACCTTCCATGCGTATCTCCAAGACTCCCTTTTAACGCTCACTACGAAAACTTGGGTGTAACTCCTATCATCTAATGAGAATATCCCTAACTCTAACCCTGCATCTATGAGCCTCTCTATACCAATGCTAACACCTGTAGAGGGCACGTCCTTCCCGGAGTAGAGCCCTATTAGCTTATCATATCTTCCTCCTCCAGCTAGGGATCCTATTCTCGGTTTCTTAACTACAGTTTCAAATACAGGGCCCGTATAGTACTCTAGGCCCCTTACTAGAGATAAATCGAACACTAACCTGCTATCATCGACTAGGCTGAATATCTCTCTAAGATGATCTAGGGCGGTTCTTACCTTCTCATTTCTTATGCCACTTAAATCCTCAGCTATTTCCTCAAATTTTCCTTGTGTTTTCATTAAGTCCATTATCCTGCTAACTAAGGAGCTACTCATTCCCTTTGAAAGTAACTCCGATCTTACTCCTTCTTCCCCTATTTTATCTAACTTATCAATGGATCTATACACGGGAACTGGATTTTTTATATTCAGCTCCTCTTCAAATATTCCTGTTAAGAGCCTCCGATCATTGATCTTTACTATGTACTTATCAAAGCCGAATACCTTCATTATCTCGATGTTAAGCCTTATTATCTCAGCATCCGCTTCAGGGTAGGGACTGCCTACGGTATCCGCATCGCATTGCCAAAATTCCCTATATCTTCCTTTCTGAGGCTCTTCATGTCTCCATACCTTTCCTATATGGTATCTCTTGAATGGTAAGGGGGTCTCGGGATGCATTGCCATATATCTAGCGAGAGGGAAGGTAAGCTCATACCTAAGGGTATACCACTCCTTGCTTAGAAAATCCGGGAATACGAACATGAGCCTGTTCTCCGCCTCTTCTCCTAACTTTCCCTTCACTGTATCCCAGAACTCCAAAGTGGGAGTATCGAAGGGATCGAAACCATATCGCTTGAATACTTCCTCAATCTCCCCCAATACCCTCTTCCTGAGTATCATAAATGGAGGGGGGAAATCCCGGAACCCCCTTGGTATTGAAACCAATGTTCACACCTAG
>JAVALV010000058.1:0-3111 GCA_032159055.1 Thermoproteota archaeon
CGGAAAACTCTCTTGGAAGGGAGAGTTTGCGGCTAGATGGGCAGCCCTTGGAATAGTATTCGAACCTCATGGTAAAGACATTACCGATTCCTTTAGGGTAAATGCGCGCATATCTAGAGAGATCTTGGGCTATGAGCCTCCCATGACTGTAATGTATGAAATGTTCTTAGACTCGACTAAGAGAAAGATAAGTAAAAGCGCAGGTAATGTGATCACCCCCCAAATGTGGATGGAATTTTCGCCACCAGAAGCCCTTAGAATGATCATGTTCAAGAGGTATCATAGCACTAGGAGCATATCTCTTCAGAGCTCGCCTCTTTACATAAATGAATTGGAAAATGGTATAAGGAAATACCATAATCTAGAGAAGATAAGAAGCGAGAGGGATAAGATAACTCTGAAAAGACTGATGGAATATACCTATCTAATGAAGGGAGTTCCTACTCCTTGGCCATATAGGTATACTGCAGTACTTAACGTCGTCACAATGCTCCCAAAGGATATGGAATTTGATGAGCTGCTGAGAGTTGCGGCCGATTTGATCTCTAAGTATTACGACATGAAAGCTGAATCCCTCTTAAATGAGGAGATGTTTAGGAAATATGTGTATTATGCAAAGAATTATGTAGAGAATTTCGGTACAGCCGAGATAAAAAGCATAGAGGTGAAGGATTCCGTACTTAACGCAATAGACCTCTTCGTAAGGGAATTGAAGGGTGATATGGAGGAGGAGGATATCCAGAATTTAGCATTTAATACAGCTAGGGAGCTTGAGATACCAATAAGGGCGTTCTTTCAAACAATATATATGATATTGCTTGGCCAGCCTCAGGGCCCGAAGCTTGGTCCTCTAATAAGGAGGATTGGTGTAGATAAATTTAAGGAGTTATACCACCGCTCATTAGAGGAAGGTAAAATTGTCAGAAAGAGATGAAAGGATAAGAAACTTGCTTCAATTGCGCACTTATTTGAAAAGAAGAATAGATAGGTTAGAGAAAGAAATCTTGAGGCTGAGGCAGATGATGGAATCCCTAGACGAGGTACTTTTGGAGCAAACGCTCATCACGGCTGACAAGCTGAGGGCTTCACCGGCAGCAACTAGGAGGGAAGAAGGAGTAGAAGAGAGGGAGATAGTTTCGGACGATGGCACCATCTTGGGAGTTGCTAGATTAGATCGAAATAGTGGCTCACTAATATTCACTCCAACTAAAGACGTATTCATAGATGCCAGAGAGAGACCCATAAGTTCTTTTCTCGCTAGGAAAATTGAGGAATATAAGGGAAAGTTTGAAGCCGATAAACAACCCGATGGAAGGTTGAAAGCTTTAAAAATAAAAGTAAGTTCGCCGGATGACTTAGAAAAGGTATTTCGCCTCCTTAAGTGGGCTGTCATAAAGTCATTAGTTCAGTAGATCAGTAAATTACACCCTCTACCACACCAATAGCACGATCAATGAAATCCCATTTTTCATACTTCCTCCTAAAGTGATCGGCCCTCTCTAGAAATTCCTCTCTAAGTAAAGATCTAATTGCCTTAAAAAAGCTGGTTTTTATTGAATCCTGATTTAGAAATATACCTAAACCCATATCTTGGACATTTTTAGCGTTTTCTATCTTCTCTGTTTGACCTGAAACCGGTATTAAGAGAAGGGGTTTACCGCATACTAGCGATTCCGAGATAGTGGTGTGACCTGCCCTAGATACAACGACCTTAGCTTTACTTAGGTATTCCCATTTATCTGGTAACCAGCTATACACCATTACATTACTAGACATCTCAAGGACATCTTCTTTACTGGGATCCCCTAGAGATATAATGAATTTATAATCTTTAAGATCTATAGGAATATCCTTAATTAAGCTCATTATGTCCTCGACCAGAGATTCTCTCTCCTTTTTTGGACCAGATATCATGATTAGAATCATGTTTTCTGATCTATACTCCTTGCATTTCGGCTGGATAAGAGGACCCGAGAATACTACCCTATCGCTTAGAGACTTAGGTAGGTCGCTCGTATGAAATCTAGATATACTATCATTGGGAGGAAAGTCCGCTATTACAGAGGCATGGGCTAATCCCCAAAATCTAGTAATGGCAGAATTCACTAGTTTTTCAAAAATTTTCGATATAGATGGATACTCATCCCCTAAACTCCTATTGATTATGGATATGTCAAATAGCGGGGAGAGTAGAAGCTTAGGTTGGTTCAATATAACTACACTAGATACTCCCAGATACTGTGAAGCAACAAGAGTTGATACCCGAGAGTCCGAAATCACCACATCTGGAGAGATATATTCAATATTTTCCTTTTCTCTCCTTAAATGTTTTACAAATTTTTTAAAATCAGATATGCTAGCAAGGGTCTTCTTTATATCCGGCTGGCCGTCCGGCTTCTGTTTCCAGATGATTTCCTCTCCTCCCTCGATTAAATCTACCTCCGGCATGTTTCTCCGAATGTAGTCTATGGCATCCCCATAAGCCGAGAAGGACACCCTAAAACCTTCTCTGCTAAGCCTTTTAGCTAGATTGACACATCTAGAGGCATGGCCAAATCCTATACCAAGAGGAGATATGTAAACCTTGAGCATTGTTAAATCTCCTTTTTAGCTATCTCTCCCTCAGGTGTTTTCTCTGAAAAGATCTCCGCTGAGAATATATAGATCTCAGTACCTTCATGCATCCAGCAGTCCTTCCACAATCCAGCTTTAAGGCATGTCTGGCTGAGAAATTCTGCAGAATTCCATGAATACTCGGTCGCAACTTGCGGAAGTAAGAGGCCGGAGTAGAATCCTCTTTTTACTATTATACCATGTTTTCCAACCTTAATAACTCTAGGTAAGCTTTCTCTACTGATGACTTTGTTATCTACTCTCTCAGGAGGAGTTAATATAGACACCTCAATAGTTATGTTACTTAGCTCATCCTCAGAGAGAGGAGGAAACCTCGGATCCTCGAAGGCTGCCGCTACAGCAGCCCTAATAACGGCTTGATATAAAGGTAAAATCGGTTCTGGATACCCAATACATCCTCTCAGCATACCATTAGGGAATGTACTTAGTGTTACAAAAGCGCCAAATGGTTTTTCTAATTTATTATATGGTACTTTA
>JAVALV010000059.1:0-4925 GCA_032159055.1 Thermoproteota archaeon
CCTCGAATAACTCTACAACGACGTTATCTCCCTCGATGCTGACCTCTCCCTTCATGTTCTTGACCGCACTCCTAATGTAACCGACGAACTTATCCATCGTTATCAAATTTGTATTGAGAGCCTTCATATCAGGCTTTAGAATGAGCCTGTAACCGAAGTTATCTATCGCATATTCCTCTATAAGATCCCTAACTCTAAGCTCTCTTATGCTTCTGATAACTTTTCTTACCTTCATCTCATCATCCATACATTCTGGCTTAAGGTGTATCTCCATGGTGGGCGTGCTTGTTGAGGCATAGAACACCAATTCCTTAAATCTCTCTACTCCGTGAGTCACATCCAAGGCGAGAAGCCCTGGGGCATGGAAAGTCCTTAAAACCATCTGAGTTGTCGGTTCGGCTATGCTTTGTGCACTTATGAGGCCTATAGGAGTTAATACCTCCACTTTAGCGTTATCAAAACCCTCTTTCAGATCTTCTATTATATTCTGAAGTTCTGATTCCCTAGGTTTGGCTTTATATATCTTATCAGCTAGGCTTAACGGTAAACCAGCTTTTCTCAATGCATCCTCTATCCTAGCTTTGGAGATTCCTCTCTTCCTAGCATTCTTCACATGCTTTTCTAGGATCATATCTACGTTGACAGGCTCACCCCTAAAAAGTTTAGTTGGATCGAACCCATCTCCTCCAAATTTGAATTGGATTATATGGCCCATAGAGTCTCTGACGGTTTCATCGTATGATACATAAACATCCTTAAGAGAATTGGCCACTCTCCTATAGAAATAACCACTATCTTCCGTTCTCCTTCCCTTATCTATGAGAGACTCTCTACTAGACATGGCATGGAAGATGAATTCCGCCGGATTCAGTCCCCTCATATAGCTATCTCTTACAAACCCCCTTGCCTCGGGACTTAGATCCCCTCTCTCGAAGTATGAGAGGACCCTGTCCCTATATCCCTTCCTAGGTCTTCCGCTGGTCAGGACGAATCCAATCCTAGTCTTGATCTTTTGCTGACCCACTTGGCCCATTATCTGGGAGAGGTTGGCTATTGATCCCCTAGCACCAGTCTTAGCCATCACAGAGACATTAGATTTGGGATCGACATATTTAGCTACTATATCGCTCACTTTACTCCAGAAACTATCTATGGTCTGAACTATATTAAATTCCAGCATCTGCTCTTCTCTCATCAGGCGAAGTAGCTCCTCCTTCGTTCTATATATGGCCGCCTTCCTTGTGATTGGTCTGCTTTCAATTATCTTCCTCACTTCTTCCTCAAGCTTTGAGTATATACCATCTATCTCCTTGTATGCTTCCTTAGGCATCATAAGCTCCTTAGGTGAGGTTGTGATCCCATACAGTAGTACTTCCTTTGCTGCTATCTTAAGGAGCTTATTCAGGAAATCTGCAGCCACATCACTTCCATAATCCCTGATTAGCACATCTATTATGGTGAGCTTTCCTTTGACAAGAGTCCCGACTATATCGTCATCCAATACCCCAGACAATAGCTGGCCATTCCTTATCAGGACATATCCATCGTTAGGGCATGATGGATCAGCGCATTCAGCACCCTTGGCTGATTTAGAAATGGATTCAAAGTTCAGATCTTCAGGCAAGAGAGAAGATATGAGCTGTTTTCCTGTCCATAGCGCCTTTGGTTTCTTTATTGCCGGTTCGGGTAGCTTCGTTATTTCTGCCCTAGAGAGGATCCTAGTTGCCTCCGACTTTGTGAAAAGAGAATCTTTCTTCGTTATCATGTAAAGGACTGTAATGAGATCCTGCCTTGCTCCTACTATGGATCCTCCAGTTCTGGGCGAGAGCATGTTATTTTTGACACCCATTAACTCCTTGGCTTCTATAGATCCATCTAACAGCTGAGGGGCATGTAAATTCATCTCATCTCCATCAAAATCTGCATTATATGGAACACAAACTGCTGGATGGAGCCTGAAAGTAGCCCCCGGTAGTACTTTCACTCTATGACCAAGCATGGATAGCTTATGGAGGGACGGCTGTCTGTTGAATATGACATAATCTCCATCCATAAGGTGCCTTTCTACTACATCGCCCGGCTCGAGCTGCTCAGCGATCTCCTTTAAAGCATCTTTTCCCTTTCTCTGTATTATTTTCAGGCTTATGGGAGTTATTCCACCCTTCCTTACTGTATTAGCTCCAGGATACTCATCAGGTCCTCTCACGACTAGCTCCTTTAACTTCTCTATGTTATTCTCATTCACATACTCCGGAACTGTTAGCACCATGGCTATCTCAACTGGTACGCCAACTTCGTCTATATCTATCATAGGATCGGGAGAAATTACAGTCCTACTGGAGAAATTAACCCTCTTTCCTATCAAATTCTTTCTAAGCCTTCCCTCTTTACCGCCTAGCCTCTGGAATAAGGACTTAAGAGGCCTCCTCGTACCTTTCTGAGTAGCTACAGGCATGCTAGCGGCAGCATTATTGAAAAATACACTGACCCAGTATTGCAATAGGTCCCATTCGCTTTCCACCATGCTACTGGGAGCTCCAAGCCTTTTTGAGTTATGTAGTTTCCTATTTACCTTTAATATCTCTACTAAAATGTGAGTTAGGTCATCTTCGGATCTCTCACCAGTCTCTAAATATATTGAAGGTCTAACAGGGAGGGGGGGTACTAAGAGAACTGTGAGTACAGTCCATTCAGGTCTAGCCCTCTCTGGATTAAATCCTATTAAGAGAGAATCATCGTCACTTACCCTCTCAAGTATATCTCTTATCTCAGTTGGCCAGAGCCTCCTAGGCTCAGGCTCCTTCACTATAAACTTGTATACCTCCTCTAACTCAACTTTCTGTATATCAGCACCGCAGTGAGGGCACTTCTTATGTTTCTTAACGTACTTCTTCACCTCTTCCCTAACTTCCCTGACAAGGCTATCGTCTATTCTCTTATTAGGATTCTCAGCTACAGCTTCCTTAGCTCTAGCTATGAACTCGGATCTAAGGTCTTCAGGTAGGAGGACCTTCCCGCACTTATGGCATACGGTATTTAAGGCATCCTTCAGTCTCTTGACATATCCTATATGGACTACAGGCATAGCCAATTCTACCCTACCAAAATGGCCAGGACAGTTCTTCGGATAGTTACCGCAGATTGGACACCTCTTCCTAGGATTTATGGTTCCTAACCTTGGATCTAGAACGCCCCCCTGCACTGGAAGACCGCCTTCATCGTAGGCAGTTGGCTCTGTTATCTCTATAAAACCTATCCTCCTAGCGTCTGATGGCGATATTAGGCCAAACATGACCTTTCTCAAGCTGTAGGGAATAGCTTCCTCGTCTCTAACAGGCTCCCATATAAGCGCCATGAGATCATCCCCCGGCTTCTCCTCATACCTCCCCCTTTACATCCAGTCTCACGTCTACGTGTCCACTCATGAGTTCATCTAAGAAAAGCTTCGAGGCGTGGCTAGTTATCAAGGGCTTCACCTCGACGGAAGATTGGCATCTTGGGCAGAAGAACTCATTTGTCTTCTGATTAAAGAAGGCTACGGTTCCACAGTTCTTACATACGTAGATTATCGTTTTATCTGATTGCTCTACATACCTGTCCCTTATGACAGAAGCAGCTCCATGAGAAATCAATACCTCTCCTTCCATCTCACCTAATCTTAGGCCACCACCCCTAGCTCTCCCTTCTACTGGCTGTCTTGTAAGCAGCTGCATCTGTCCTCTAGCTCTCGCATGTATCTTATCTCTCACCATATGCTTAAGCCTTTGGTAGTAACTTACACCTATGAATATGGGAGCCTTAATCATCCTCCCGGTCCTTCCATCATACATTATCTCCTCGCCGCTGTACTCGAATCCTAGTTTCTTTAGGGCATCCATTAGATCTTCTACTGGTTCAGACATGAAAGGAGTTCCATTGACGAATCTTCCCTCAAGAGCGCCGACCTTTCCTGCTAAAATCTCATAGAGCTGGCCTATTGTCATCCTAGATGGTATTGCATGGGGATCCAACACTATATCAGGCACGATACCATCGGAAGTGAAAGGCATATCTTCTTGTCTATATATCATTCCAAGGACTCCTTTTTGTCCATGTCTAGTTGCAAACTTGTCTCCAAGCTCAGGTGGTCTAGTATCCCTTACCTTAACTCTTACCAGTTTCTCTCCTCCAGTTTTTGTAGCTAGGAGTACATCTGAAATAACTCCCCTTTCCCAAGCTCTCATTGAAATGGAAGTATCCCTTCTCTCGAACGTGTACTGATAACCTCCTCCAATGGAGAGCTCGGGGGAGAACCTTGGTGGGCTAGTTTTGCCTATCAGCACATCCCCGCCTTCAACATAAGTCTCTGGATCTACGATACCATCTTCTCCCAATTTCTGGTAGTACTGCTCTTCCTTCTTACCTGAGACCTTCTTTAGAGGTAATGGGTTCTCGAACCTATCTCCTTCTATTATGGCCTGTCTCCTTGCCTCGGTTTCATAAGTCCTGAAGAAAACCGCCCTTGCAGCGCCCCTATCTATCGTGCCCTTTGACATGACCAAGGCATCATCCATATTATAACCATCCATTGGTATCAAAGCCACAACTAGGTTCTGGCCCGATGGTCTGTAATCATAGCCGGTTATCTCAGCTCCCCTTGTCCTCACTATTGGTCTCTGTGGGTAAAACATGAGAAATGCCCTACTATCAAACCTAAGTCTCCAATTGGCTATATACTCCCCTAAACCTTGCCTCACCATGTTAGCTCCTATGATATCCCTCGGTATGTTGTTATGTTCGGCATAAGGTATTTGAAGAGCAGCCACGCCGAACATCACGTAGGGAGCGAAGTCTAAATGAGTATGCTTCTCATTGAGCTCGTTTAAACTGTAAGCTATAACTGCAGATTCTTCCTCATCGACATCCAGTAACTCCACGATTCCCTG
>JAVALV010000060.1:0-4494 GCA_032159055.1 Thermoproteota archaeon
CGTGTGCTTTCCGATCTTAAGCAGGTCTCTTTCTCTTTATTCATTGTAAGTACCTCCAGATTTGAGGATAGGAGCAAAACTGATGTGTCTGGTGACTTGGCCGAGAAGCTAATAATAGAATCCGGTCATAAACTAGTGAGAAGAGAGGTAATACCTGATGATAAGAGCTCAATAATATCGGCGATGATGAAATCTGCCAGCGACTCTGATATCATTATCTTTAGTGGAGGAACTGGCTTGCATCCTACTGATGTAACACCTGACGCAATAAAACCCCTTCTCAGTAGGGAGATACCTGGATTCGGCGAGCTTTTCAGATGGATGAGCTATTCCCAGATAGGTAGCGCAGCTATAGCTAGCAGGGCAATGGCAGGCGTATATGAGAGGTCTCTTGTGTTTCTCCTTCCTGGATCACCTGATGGCTTGGAATTGGCTCTGAAGAAGATAATACTGCCTGAAGCGCCACACCTTGTCTACTTAATTAAAGGGTTATGATCTGGCCGAAGCTCTTATCGATTATTATCCCTTCCAAGGAATCTAGCTTCTTTATTATTTCTGGATCTTTCATTAGTTCTAAGAAACTCTTTACTGCTTCTTTTTTCAAAGATTTCTTTCTTACCAGGAAGTCATATCTCTCATCAGCGAGGTGAATGAAATCGAGATCATAGAGGGCTGCTGCAGTTTTCACTCCTAGGCCGACATCCGCTAACCCATAGTAGACTGCCGCTGCGACTGCGCTATGGGATTTAGCCTCACTCCAATATCCCTTTATCCTCTTAACTGCATCTTTGAACGAAATATTAAGGGACTCAGCTTCTCTCCTAAGTAACGCATCGAATAGGATTCTTGTTCCAGATCCCTTATTCCTATTTATGAAGGTAATATCCTCCCTTTCCAACAAATCTCTTAAGGATTTAATCCCTCTCGGGTTTCCCTTAGGTAGAATGAGGCCTTGTTCCCTTATATATCCTCTAATTAAAGAGACCTTATTTTCTAGTGAGAATTTCCTTATGAAGGGAACATTATACTCCCAAGTTTCCGGATCCAGCGCATGCACGCCAGCTATATCAGCTTCTCTCCTACTTACTGCCTTAAATCCACCAGTTGATCCTAGAAAAACAGCTTTAACTTGATAACCTCTATCCCTAAGATTAGCTAGTAGCAGCTCTAAACCTAAGCAATGACTTCCTATTACTGACACGTCAGCAATCCTAGCACCCTCGTAAAGATGCACTAATACCTTCTCTCCCTCCTCTATTATCTCTTGATTCTTCTCCATTATGATGTACCCATCTGCTCTGGAAAGAGTGGTTATCGCTTCTGATCCCGTTGGGACAGGGAATGTTAGGACCTCCTCATCCCTTACCACATGGACCGGTAATAAGTCCTTCCTTCCCTTCTCGCCAAATATCCTCTCAGCAGCAACTGCTTCTATCACCTGATGTCCTTCTGATTCTCTACCACTCCATTTCCTAATCATTGGAGACACTAAAGTCTGATATATTGAGAGGGAGCTCGTAGGATAACCGGGAAGACCTATGATAAGCTTTCCCTTAGCCTCTGCTATTATAGTAGGTTTTCCCGGATGAACAGCTATACCATGAACCAAGACACCGGGAGGACCTAGCTCTTGTAGTATCCTATACATAACGTCTCCTGCTCCAACGCTAGTACTACCTGAAAGGAGCAGGAGGTCGAATTTCTCTAGGGCTTTTTCTATCTCCTCCTTCATCTGATCATACCTATCTGGCAGAATTCCCAACCTCTCAGGTAAACCTCCATCATTGACTACTGAGTTGAAGATCGTATAGGAATTAACGTCGTATATCTTCCCAAAGCTTAATTTCTCTCCTGGATTAATTAATTCATCTCCTGTGGAGAATATGCCTATTTTTGGCTTCGCATATACCTTCACCCTCTCCCTACCTACTGCAGCTAAGGTCCCTATCTCCCTGGCTGAAAGGATAGTACCCTTATATGCTACAGTCTCTCCCCTTCTTATATCAGAACCAGCTCCATGTATATTCTCTCCAGGAGATACTGCCCTCAAGACAAGTATATGAGATTCTTCTTTTACTGTATCTTCTTCCTTAACCACGGCATTTGCTCCCTTTGGAAGAGGAGCACCAGTAGCAATTTCTACAGCTTCCATTTCTCTAATTTCTCCATTAAATGGGTGTCCTGCAGCAGATTTGCCTTTCACAAGAAGTTTAACTGGATTTTCTTCATCCGCCCAAAAGGTATCTTCAGCCCTCACGGCATATCCATCTAAAGCAGACCTGTCAAATCCAGGGACATCAACATCTGACACTACGTCCTCAGCCAATATTCTTCCTATAGCCTCAGTTAGCTGTACCTCCTCCACCCTGTGTGGAATCCTATATTTCATTAGTAAATCATAAGCTTGCTCTAAGTTTGTAAGTTCTCTAAAGACCTTTCTCATAGATCCAACCACCTCTTATAGATCAATACTTGAACTTCCTGTCCTTCCTCATATCCCTCAACATCCTCTGGAACTATGACGAAACCATCAGCCTTAATGAGCGAACTTATTATTCCAGATCCACTGATCCTTATAGGAGTTGCTAATATTTCTTCATCGTTCTTAGAGAGCTTAACCCTGACATAATGCCTCACACCTGGTCTAGATGCTATTCTCCTTAGGAGCTTCGCTCTGACTCTAGGCCAAACAATCTTACCCTTAATTTTAAGCATCTTTGCTATTATGGGAATTAGTACTTCTATAGCGGATACAGAGGCAGAGACTGGCATTCCTGGCAGACCTATAAGTGGGGTCTTGCCTATTACAGCGAGAAGCGTAGGCTTTCCCGGCATTATGCTTAATCCATGGACTATGACCTTTCCACCTATATCTTCCACAACCTTAGGCACCAGATCCTTCTTACCAACGCTTGTACCAGCTATTGTAACTATAAGATCGTCTTCCAAGCTCTCTGAAATTAAGGATTTTAGAGATGATTCGTCATCTCTGGCAATTCCTCTATGCTTCACTTCTGCCAATCCTTTAAGTAATGAGGATATCATATATGCGTTCGAGTTAACTATCTGTCCCATCCTAAGCTCCGATCCTAGCTCTACAAGCTCATTCCCAGTACTTATCACAGATACCTTGGGCAGCTTAGCTACCCTCACGTGGGTTATGTTAAGTGAGGAGAGGATGAGCAGCTCGAAGGGCCCTAAATAGGTTCCTGATTCCAGAACGAGTTTTCCTTTCTCTACATCACTCCCTTTCCTATCTACATTAGTACCAGGAGACACTTGCTTCAATATTTCAACGAACTCACCAACTCTCTTAGAGTATTCCAGAGGAACTATGGCATCTGCTCCGTTTGGTAAGTATGCGCCAGTAGCAATTTCTACAGCTTCCATTTCTCCTAGATCGTACTGCTCTTGATCTCCTGGTCTAATGGTACCTATTACCTTAAGGGTTATTGGATTGTTTCTAGAAGCACCAAAGGTATCTACGGATCTAACGGCATATCCATCAAATGCTGCCCTATGAAAGGGGGGTATGTCCATCGGCGAGTAAATGTCCTCTCTTAAAATTCTCCCTGATGCATCCTTTAATGGTAATCTCTCAGATCCCATGCTGGGAATATAGCTAGAAAACCTTTCGAGGGCACTCTCCACATCGGTCAGACTCTTGAAAATGCGACCCATCAGGGATAAGCATGTTAATCTATAAATTAGCTTTCCCATTTAATCTCCCAGTGAGTCTAGATTGACGGAGGATAAAGAAGCGCCGCTGCAAGAGCATATCATCGAACTTCTTGAGAGGCTAAGGAGGATAATAATAATACTTTTGATAACATCAGGTATAGCGGTAATAATTCCTGCACAATTATTCGATAATAATCTACAAGGATACACGCCCCTCGTATTTTATGCCATGAAGAAAATGCAATATGACTTGACAAACGTGAATAATCCGATAATCAAACCAATAGCCTCTTTCTTCGGAGTTAAGAAGCTTGCAGTTCAGCTAATTGCCCATAGCTGGCTTGATTCCATAGAGGTGATATTGGAGCTATCCTTCCTCATAGGACTTATAATAGCATCCCCTTATATAGCGAAGCAGATCTACGAGTACCTTGAGCCTGCATTAGAGGAGAGAGAAAAGAAGGTGATAGTACCCTTCTCCCTTGGATTTCTAGCTCTTTTTACGGCGGGGGTCATCTACGCATACTATGTGGTGCTCCCCCTCACGTTCTTCTTCCTATCTTGGCTTTACCTTCTTGGGGGAGTTGAGCTCATATTCTCCGTAAAGGAATTCTTCTCCTTCGCAATACTAGGAATGCTTACCACGGGCTTATCCTTCACATTCCCACTCCTCATAGGATTAGCCGCATACCTTGACTTAGTGACCCCCCAGAGCCTGAAGAAGAATTGGAGGTATGTAATTTTCGGCATAGCTGTCTTTACGGCGATAATAACACCAGACCCTACTCCAGTCTCCATGACAGCTTTATCGAT
>JAVALV010000061.1:0-3857 GCA_032159055.1 Thermoproteota archaeon
TGAGCCTGCTGAACATACGGAGGAACTAGCTGATCTTGTGGTGAGGACAGCTAAGGCTGTTGGAGGGGGGTTCCTAGGGATAGATATAGCTGAAGACGAGAATAGGGGATTGATGGTGATAGAGGTAAATGCCGTAACGGAATTCAAGAACGCAGCTAGGGTAACGGGTATAGACATCGCCGAGGAGATGGTGAGGTACGCGGTGAGTCAATGACATCCCTTATTTCTTTCTATGGAAGTAGAGGAATCAAACTGGTCAGGGGAGAGGGACAGTATGTTTGGGATTCCCAAGGTAACCGCTACTTAGATGCTCATACAGGACATGGAGCTGCTTTTCTAGGTCACAGGCCCCCAAAGGTAGTTCAAGCATTAAAGGATCAGCTGGATTCCATAATGGTGACAACCCCAAGTTTCTCCAGCGAATCCATGGAGAAATGCCTCTCCCTCCTAGATAGGATTCTTCCATCGAATCTGACCAAAGTATACTTCCAGAATAGCGGAACTGAGGCAGTGGAACTTGCGTTGAAGCTTGCCTTTAAGGCTACTGGAAGGAGCGAGCTGATAGCCTTCACTAACAGCTTCCATGGCAGGACCTTGGGCTCCCTGTCGGCGACTTGGAATCCTAGATATAGAGAAGGCTACCCCCTACTGGATGTGAGGTTCGGGAGGTTCAATGACCTTAGCTCCGCTGACTTGGTCAGCGATAAGACTGCAGCAGTGGTAGTAGAGCCCGTACAAGGGGAGGGAGGCGTCAGACCCTCAATGTCCGTCTTCCTCAAGGAGATAAGAAGAGCCTGTGATGAAAATGGAGCGGTATTGATAGTGGATGAGGTTCAAAGTGGGTTCGGTAGGACAGGCTATATCTGGGCTCACTTATCAAGGGGGATCGAGCCGGATATTATGACGGCCGGAAAGAGCATTGGAGGCGGTTTTCCAGTGAGCCTAGTGGCAGTTAAGAGCTGGATCTTAGGGAATCTTAGGGGAGGAGAGCACGGATCTACCCATGGAGGAAATCCCCTAGCATGCGCAGCCCTTTATGGTGGAATAAGAACGCTTCTAGAGGATGATGTGCCATTGAAATCCAGTAGGCAGGGTGGAAAGTTGCTAGAAGGCCTCAAAAGAATCGAATCTAAATTGATAAGGGAAGTCAGGGGTGAAGGTCTTATGATAGGCGTTGAACTCAGGGTAGATGCAGGCAACGTTCTGAGAAACCTTCAAAGCAGGGGAATACTGGCACTGAGAGCAGGAAGGAACGTACTCAGGCTGCTTCCTCCCTACCTGATAACGGACGATGATGTAGATCTCCTGCTGAAGGAAGTGGAGAGTGTTTTGATCGATGAGCAGCGTAGAAGAGGTCTTAGTTGATCTTTTAAAGGCCTATAGCCCAACAGGGCATGAAGAAAGGGCTCGAATGGTCCTCGTCGATATAGCAGACAGGCTCGGGCTGAAGGCTGAGGTAGATGAGGTAGGGAATGTCCTAGTCAGAAAGGGAGGTGGAGGGAATGTCTGGCTCATAGGTCACTACGATACGGTTCCCGGGGAGCTCCCTGTGAAGTGGAGAAATGGCATCATAACAGGTAGAGGAGCTGTGGATGCTAAAGGCCCCCTGTCTGCGATGCTTGTGGCTGCCTCCCTATCAAGGCATCCAGTTACCGTTGCAGCTTTAGTAGGAGAAGAGGGAGACAGTAGAGGAGCTAGATATCTCCTTAAAGAGAAGCTGCCTCCATACATAATCATAGGGGAGCCTTCCAATACCACCGGTGTTATAATAGCCTACAGGGGAGGGGCTCATCTCAAAATACTATGTAAGGGTAGGGGAGGTCACTCCTCCTCTCCGGGAGAGTCCGCCATAGATAAGATGATAGACTTCATCTTGGAGTTAAGAAAGCTAGCTCCTGGTACCAGATATGGGGAACCAAGAGGAGTGATTACGATCATAGAGGGAGGGGAAGCTCCTAATGTGCTACCCAAGAGGGCCTCAGCTACGATAGATCTGAGGGTACCACCGGGTATGAAGCCTGAAGAACTAATCCATGAGATGGAGTCTAAACTCGCTAAAGGTTGTTATATAGAGATCGGATGGATCACTCCTCCTGTTGTGGTGAGGCCAAGCGATCCAGTTCCTAGAGCGATAGTAAGGTCTCTCCTCAAGCTCGGAAAGAAGCCCAAGCTCCTGAGGAAATACGGATCTAGTGACATGAACCTATTGCAAGGAAAGGTTAGGAGCATTTCCGCCTATGGTCCCGGGAATAGCAGACTAGCCCACACAGATGAGGAAGCTATTAGTGTAGATGAATTAACGCTTGCCGTCGAAGTGTACAGGGAAGCTTTAGATCAGCTCTCCACCCATTGAACTAAAATTCGATTTGATTTCTATTTAATTTAATTGATTTGAATAGAATTGATGGAATACATCTATCATTCCAAATAAATCAATAAATATAGAACAAAAATGGGAAAAGTAAAAGTAATTGGGAGGCAATATTTAAATTCTCGCTCCTGCAGCGAACGTACATTCAACTACAGATATAGTACCTAAATTAGATCTCAGATAATGTGAGTAAGGGAGAAGGAGTAACGGTGAGGTAGTTGATAAAAGGTAAGTCGATTAAGCTGTCAACTCTACTGAGGAGGAAAGTTGATGTAAGGGAAAAAATATCATCTAAACTAGACAGGAAGGAGAGAAAAGAGGCACTAAGGGATGGCCACGCCATCAGGGAACCTAGACCATGTGGCTTAACTGTCCATCCAGGGAGAGGATGTAGCTACGGTTGCCTCTACTGCTACATATGGGATATGGGCATTTCAGGGAGGCCCGAACCCTACAGCCTAAATGGTCTTCAGCTGGCCTATGCGATAGCATCTAACCCATACACCTTGGTTGGTGAGGAGGGAACATTCCTAGCCTTTGGCTCGATCACGGAACCTTTCTTACCTCAGATAATGGGTAGAACCTTGGAGTATTTAGAAAGCGTTAGGAGGTATCTAGGTAACCCCTCCCAGTTCTCTACTAAATCCCACCTGAAAGAGGAGCATGCTAGGGCCATCGCTTCAATCGATCCTTCGGTGAGCGCTCTTGTCACGATTCCTGTACTTAAATGGGCTGAAAAATTGGAACCAAATGCTCCCTCGCCGGAGCTGAGGTTTAAGACAGTGCGTAACCTAATTGATGCGGGGGTGCATACAGCCATATTCATGAGGCCATTGATACCCGGAATATCCGAGGTCGATGGACCTGAGATCCTGAAGAGGGCGGCTCAACTCGAAGTTAAGGGAATAATATTTGGGAGCCTTAGGGTGACTAGAAGTATTATGGCTAGGCTTAGAAGTATAGGATTGTCTGGATTGGAAAATATGATTGTAAGGAAGCCTAGGGGTCCGAGAGATCAGGTTCCCATAGATGGGAGGGCAGTAAAGGAGATACTAGCTAGCAGAGCTGGGGAACTGAACCTCAAGATCTATCCATCAGCCTGCTCCGCCAATGTGGATGCTCACCATATCAGTTGTCATATGTGCGGTATGGGACCATGTGGTGGCCGGGTGCCAGAATATGATCCTGAGGAGGTGGAGCAAGCTCTGGCCGATATAGGTATAGATACGAGAATAGTTCCAAGGAGATCTAAGATAATTGTATACCTGAGAAGGATAAGGTATTCGAGGAAAGTGAAGCACCTAGTATCGACTGCCACAAAAAGAATGGTTGAAATAAGAAAACTGAGGTAGGTAAGTGCAGTAAATTCGATTGAAATAAGCTTCAGCTAGTTAGATACCCTTTTCTAACTACGAGCTTCTTTAAGGCCTCCACATTCCACTGATGAACACTTTTCCTTCTCTTATCGATAGGTATACCTCTTAGC
>JAVALV010000062.1:0-5050 GCA_032159055.1 Thermoproteota archaeon
CTCTTCGTTAGATTCATATCCCTCTCCAATCTCTCCCTTATCTCGGATGGTACTTTCGGAACTTCCTCCACCTTCTCTTCCTTAACTGGCAATTTTGATGGTACTATGGGGATTTCAAGCTCTTCCTCTATTTCTGGTGGAGTTGCTACCTTCTCTTCAGGTTTCTCTTCTTCCCTTAGAGGTTTTTGGGGAGCTAATTCCTCTTTTACCTGAGGAGATTTCTTTGTAGGAGTTGGAACTTTCTTCTCCTTAATTTCGCTAGCTTTGATCTTTTTAGGATACAATTCTTCCTTCTTCCCCTTAGGCCTGATTAGAACAACCGCTAGAGCGGATACTACCATGATTATGGCTATCACAGCTATTATATATTCTATAGAGAAAGGAAACTTATGGGGCTTTGCTGCGGTAATTGATACACTCGGAGAAGCTACAGAGATAAAGGAGGACGATTCATCCATGATTTTCCCATTTGGAGCAATTATTTGTACTTTAAGTTTGAAGTTTCCAGCAGATCTGGGAGTTATTGATATAGAGGGACTAACAGCCTCGCCAGCGGCCATAGGACCAACTGTTATGTTCTTTGATTGACCATCTAGGGTGACCCTGAGTCCTAGAGAAGCTCCATCCTCATATCTGTTTACTATTGTTACTTTCATTTTTATAGATTCATTGACTTTAGCATTAGATGGGACGCTTATTCTCTGAATTATCTTTCCTATAGATATTGAGATGGGGATTTTTGTTTCATTTAATATGCGGTCTTCATATAGAACCTTAACCGTTATATCGCCTTTCCCCGGCCTCAAAGCCTTGCTCATAAGTGAAAGTTCAAATGAAGATCCCTCGCTCACTTTAACAGATGTCTCATTTTTCTCTATGGTGGGTCCGCTCACAGAGAATGTCAATTCTGTGGTGTTCCACCCGTTAATTCCTGAGATCTTTATTTCGAAATTATCGCCAACCTTAACTTGCTCCGGAGCTATAGCTGTGAGGATAGGCCTGATAGAGGGTTTAGAGGTAGTTTGTGTCTTAGTTTGAGTAACAGAAGCTGTTGTGGTAGTTACGTTTTTACCAGGCTTATAGGAGATCCATTCAGCCCGGGTCATCCCGATGGGGACATTTGGTAGGAGCCTATCGTTTCCTACCACAAGTCCAATAGCTCCCTTATCCTTAACTAGTGTAGAGAATCCAGCTCCACATTCTCCCGGACCTAATATTCCTATAAACTTCTCTCCCAGCATCTCCCCTTGAGGAGATATCGAATATAGCCTAATTCTATCCTTTGACCCATTGGTTGCTGTACTGCACACGTATCCCTCTACTAGGTATCCATTTTCGCGTTTCTCAACCTCTTTTGTTCTAATCCAGTAATCGGGCAACCTTATTATGTGAAGGTAGCCGGATTTGTCCACGTAGGCCATCATGTTTGTATGATCCTCCTGAGATTTGGCGAGGGATATCTCGCTATATGGGATTCCGCTTACTTTGAATTTTGAAAGGAGAAATCTCTTTGGGAAATGATAGACACTCAGGGTTCCATCCTTTGAAATATATATCAATGCCCTTCCTATAGCAAGTGGTTGCCTTAACGGCTCAGCCCAAGTCCTCATAGGTCTTAAAGCGTCCTTTAGTGTGAGAACATCTATGAAATACATAACTCCTCTGGATCCTGTTACAGTAGCTATGTTATCTATTACCGGAAATTCTCCTCCAGGTATGCCATATCCTAGGATCTCTCCCAGATCCCTAGATCCGGAGATGAGACCATTAGCTACATTGATTGAGATAATCGTACCATTATCAAGGAGGATAGCTAGGTGCTTTCCATCACTTCCATATGAAGCTATTTCCTCTTTAAGATCTACAGACCAGATCACTTCCCTAGTGGAGATATCTAGATATGCTACCTTTTGTTTTCCAATTACAAGTGCCATTGAATTGGTATACTTCACATGCATGGGCTTAAATCCAAGGTCTATGGACCAACTAATTGTTTTTGACCTTATATCGACTGCTTGAATGGAACTCGCCAGTGGAACTAGTATCGTTCTACCATCTCTTAAGTAGTACAGAGAAGCTCCTGATGGAGCAGATGGAAGTCTCAACCTCTCGATCCTCAATCCCCCATGAACAGTTTCAAAGGCCCATAGTTCGAAGGAGCTCGTCGCAGCTATCACCCAAGATTCCTTCTTAGCATAGCCGTATGAAGCATTAGGAATTACTAGGGGAGGAGACGATATCCTTGCACCCAGCTCATATGACCAAAGCTTTTCTCCTTTAGTTGTCAAGGCAATAAGCGAGCTGCCACTATCACCTAGCACAAAGACCCTACCATTGCTTATTGTTGGAGGCGGAATCCTGAGAATGAGGTTCCTCCCAGCCACTTTTACTTTCAGCTCCTCGGGAGTTATGCTGTTGGATAAGGCTGCTGTAATGCTGATTGTAAGGAGGACCAGTAGGAGAGCCAATATCCATCTCATTGATTATCCCTTCATGATTAATCGATCTCGTCACCTTTTAAATGAAACTCTTATCAACTAATATCGCTGTATTATATAGATAATGGCTACCTAGTACTTCAGCAGCAGAAAATAATGAAGGACTTCTACTTATGGGAGAGTATTAGGGTGAACGGTTCCCTTCGATCTACTCTGGCGAATCCCAGCCTGATAAGCTGGATCATATCCCCGACCTTTAGGTCCTTCAAAGCAGGTTCTCCATATCCTCCAAGCATTTCATAGGAATACGGTGTTAATGGTACGAGCACCCTAGCTGGCACTCCTCCCTCTAAAGGCGCCCACTGTATTATTCTAACGCCCTTTATTCTCTGATCTTTGCTCTTAGTTAGAGATATCTCATCTGGATTTATGCTCCTCACCTTAACTGTAGCTAGACCGCGAAGTCTTATCTCGTCACCTACTTTAAGATCTCTAACATCACTCTGTGATATGTATACCTTTGGCTCCCTTACTAAGATTCTCCGCAATTCCTTTGAGTTAGGATGGATCTGTACTCTGGCCTCAGTGGGTGTTGCAAGTTCATCTATAGATGTTCTAATGGGATCAGGGACGAACATGTACCTGTGAGCTTTCGGATCAAGTATCTTCCTGTTTATCGCAGTTATCATGCCCATGTTAACTGTGGCATCAACCTTGCTTGGTCCCAGTTCATAGAAGAACCTGACTATTGCTTCGGGTAATATGCCCCTCCTGAAGAGGCCTCTCAGTGTCGGAATGCGAGGATCGTCCCACCCTTCTAGGATACCGCTTTCGACGAGCGGACGTATGTACCTCTTAGAGAGGGGGATTCCCTCGACTGTTATCCTACCGAACTGTATCATATGGTATTTCCTAAGTTTGAGCTTCCTAAGTATCTCAAGCTGGACATCCACATGAGGCTCAAACTCCTTGCTTCTGAAGGCATGAGTCACTCCTGAGAGAGAGTCCATAACGCTTACAGAGAAGTCATATACTGGGTATACTCTGAATCTATCCCCATGTATTGGATGAGGAGCCTCTATTATTCTAAAGATCCCTGGATCTCTCAGCGTTACATTAGGGTGTTTCATATCTGTTTTTAGCCTAAGATGAGCTTCTCCCTCACCAAACTCACCGGACATCATTCTATCCCAGAGCTCGAGGTTCTCCTCCACTGATTGCTCCCTATGCTCGCATGGCTCACCTAGCTTTCTCTTCGTCCTAACCACATGAGCTGGACAAGTGCAAACATACGCATCTCCCTGCTCTATCAGCTTTTTAGCTAACTCGTACATCTCCGGGAGATGATATGATTCTATTATCTCTTCATCCCACTTTCCGGGAGATAAGCCTAATTCATTCTCAGCAGCCCCAAGTAATTTCAAAAATTCATCCCTAATAGCATCATAGTACTCAAGTTTTTCCACTCTAGGATTAGTATCCTCGAATCTAAGCAAGAACCTTCCCTTGTAGAGACGGGCATATATAAAGGGGACTAGAAGTCCTTTGGCGTGGCCTAAAGTAGGATATCCATTTGGTTCGGGAGCAACTCTCGTTACAACTTTACCCTCTTCGGCCCCTTCTAATGAGGGCCAAGTTCTCCTTTGCTCTTTTTTACTGGGCTTAATTTGGGGTGATAAGTTTCTTAGAGATTCTATGGGCAACTCATTTACCTCAGCCACTACTTCTTCAACCAAGGAGATTAACTCCCTAGCTTTAGGTCTTAAATCTGGTCTGATTGCAAGTAATTTCCCAAGAACCGCTTTAGAACTGGCTTTTCCATGTTTAAGAGCGTTATCAGCAGCTAATCTAATTATTAACTCTTTAAGATCCTCCAAATTAACACCCTTCAAGCATTACCCAGCAAAACATACATAAAGCTGAGCTTCCGGGAGGAGCGATGGATAGCATACCGGAGGGGTTGATAAAGCCTGAGTTCGAGAGAAGGTATAAAAAACTCTTAGGAGACGAATATGAAGTTCTCCTATCGTTCATGGCCAAGAGACCTATCCCAAGCATAAGAATTAATCCGATGAAGGTTGATCCTGATTGGATGGTAAGAAAACTTGAAAGTTTGGACTGGAAATTGGAACAGATCCCATGGTATGAGAATGGGTATAGGGTTCTGGAAGGGCCTGATAGATTAGGCAACACCAAATGGCATCAACTTGGCCTCTACTATGTTCAAGAAGCTGCTTCAATGGTACCTCCCGTGGTCCTTTCACCTAGACCTGGGGAGAGAGTACTGGATCTCGCTGCATCTCCTGGATCTAAGACAACACAAATTTCCGAGATGATGAAATATGAAGGTGTTTTAGTAGCGAATGATGTGAGCCCCAGCAGAGTCGACGCCCTCGCATCAAATGTCCAGAGGATGGGGTCTCTTAACGTGATAATTACGATGATTGATGGGAGATCAATCCCCTATAGGTTAGGCTACAATTTATTCGACAAGGTACTCTTGGATGCCCCATGTAGCTCTCTAGGGGAGGTTAGGAGATCTTGGGGAGCTCTCGTAAGGTGGAGTCCCAAGTCGGTTAATAGAATATCTAGGCTACAGATTTCCCTTGCTA
>JAVALV010000063.1:0-6348 GCA_032159055.1 Thermoproteota archaeon
ATTCCATGCGTATATAGATCAGTTCTACTCACTGCTCCTCTTGTGAAGAAGCCTATAGCCCCTTCTTCCCTCCTTATGTTTGCTTTACCACTCAATTCGGCCATAAGATCCCCCAGTTCCTTTCCTTTGAGCAAATTCGGAAGGAATTTCCTAGGACATTCGAACCAGCCGCTAGTCCCAGTTCCATATACTCCGTCTTTCCTCTCTATCCAAACGAAGCCAGTGCAATAGTAACGGTTGGCAAGGTGGAATATACCTCCTTCTATTCCAACCCCAAAATCAGCACCTGTCTTCATCAAAGAAGCCTTAGCCCTGTTTCTTGCTCCTTCCACCACTAAGGGACCGATCGGTTCTGATGGAACGCCACTATATACCTTGACTCCCTTAACTTCGACAGCCCAAAACTTAGAGAAGGCACGTTTAGCAGCCTCTATCTTAACAGGATTCGTAGAACCTACTGCAACCAGCAACCTCTTCATCTCGATCGTATTTCATTCCATTACATAACACTTATACTTATTACTACGCACCTCGCCAACTCTTGGTGATCATCTGACAAGTGATATAGAGGCCCAAGTTGAGGGATATCTCAATAGAATGGGTGTGAAATACCAGAAGGAAGAAGGCGCCATTACCTCCCTCTGGAAAGTTGGAGATAAGGAATACTGGGTTCTCGTGTTCATAGGAGATGATTGGGTCGCTGTTAGGACGACCATTTTAAGAAAGGAGAAGGTACCCCAGAGCGTGAATTTCTTTAAAGAACTTCTTAGAGCACATTACAATCTTGCAGAGGTGAGATACGATATTGATGGAGATGGAAACATTGGTTCAAGCAAAACTATGCCTGCTACAGGTCTCAACCAGGACATATTCTCAAGCGAGTTTAATTCCGTCGTCTTCGCCATAGATTACTTCAGGCAAGAGATAGCTCCTAAGTTCGAGATAGAACTCTAGACCTTTCCTTCCCTTTCTCTATCCTTAGATCACCGGAAATGGCGCTAAATAAGTTTGAGGCTAGTTAACACCTAGATACCGTTACCTTTCATCCACGAACTCATCTACGGATATCCCAAAATGCCTAGCTCTACTATCCTCAATGTAAGCGAGTACTTCATCTCCTATCTTAGCTTCAGTGACTGGAAGGGGAGTTCCATCGGACTTCATCAAAGGAACAGTCTCCGCAAGTTGAAGGATCACCCATCCCTCATTCTCTTTAGACTTCGCTCTGATTAGAATAAGAGGTCTCCTCTCTACTTTAGCCCTTCCAGTACTTACGACTCTCTTTTTTCCATTCTTATTAACAGCGAGAACCTCTACTCCTGACTTTATTTCAGATAGATATTTTGTCTTCCCATCAGGCACTAGGATGTAATTAGAGACCGCGCCAGCATTAACTCTGAATTCTCTAGGCGATGTGAAAGGTGATTCTAGGTTCTCACTATGAACTAGGAAAAAGAATGAAGCAGAGCCGCCAACAAGCATTCCCTCTCCCTTAGATAGGATAGATGCTGTGTCTACACATACCCTATCTCCCATACCCACCTCTCTAACCTCGGTAACTTCAGCGGTAACTAGGTGCAGGGGGGTAGCTTCTTCGATCAATCTCTTAGCTTCGTTTAACTCATTTAGATCATGTAAAGGAACAACTACTCCCCTTATTCCCCTTTCCAATACACCTAAGAGGGATCTAGCCTCTTTAATATTATCAGCAATTGCGTAGATTCTATCACCACTGCCGAGGGTAGCGATCAAGTTCTCTAGGGGAATTATCTTCCATCCCTCGCTATCTATTAATACGTTTCCAGAGGAAGCTACCTCTTCAATTATCGGAATGTCCTCAGGGCCTTTGATCTTAACAAGAGTGAGTTCTCCCTTGGAGGGCCATTCCCCTACCCTGACCAAGTGGGATGGATCGCTCACTTTCATCACATTCTCCCTTACCTCCTGACTTAGAGCCAGAACTCTGAAACCCATTTTAACGGCCTTCTCCATAACATGATCGGGAGAGCTGTCGGCTAGAACTATTAACTCCTTAGAGCTCGTGGACATCTATCCAGCTATGGGAATGAAGTAATTTAAGTTGAAGTGCGGCCTATTTCGCATATCATGAAGTGACTGTGTTATAGCCTCAGTGCGGCTTTCTCGTAAACGGGATCCAAAAATCTGTATTCCTTGATCAGATTTAGCCTCTCTAACCTTCTAATAGTTCTGGATAGAGAAGATTTTGCTATCACAGTTCCCTCTCTGTCTTCTATGAACTCCTTCACATCACTCCAGCTTCTCGCCCCTCTAGCAATGGCCTTAAGTACCAGCTTCTCCCTAGCTCCTAGTTTCACAAGTTCGTTAGCTGCCATCCTGATGGCCATCTCCGCTATAGCTTCGAAGTCTCCCCTCCCGTCTATATAGGACTTACCGAACATCACGAGCCAGCCCACTATCCCATCGAAGAATCCCACGGCCTTCTCCACCTCTCCCATTGGAGGTTCCTTCCCTACTTCCTTGAATCCCTCTACCAAGAATTCCTTAGATTGGGCCTCAGTGAACCTCCTTACCTCTACCTCGTAAGCGTACCTTCCGTATAGAGGTGAGGATGGATCACTTAGCTTGAGGAATCCCTTGAGCATGCCGACCTCGGAACCAGTCAGGATGAGAGTTATGTTATCCAAGTTATCGTAGGTGTACGCTATCATCTCCCTCACCTCCGACAGTAGGGGCTGTCTCAAGTACTGAACCTCATCTAAGATTACAATGAACCTACCCAGCTTATTCAATTCTGTTAAGAGTCCTGAGAAGCTCAAGGAATCCGTTCCCCTCCACTTGATCTCTACCTCAGTACCTGCTATTTTGATGCCCCTTATGCCTTTTAGAAATCTCCTCATCTTACCAAGTGATTCTTCAAGCCCTCTAGATACTCTTTCATAGAGGTCTGCTCTCCGGGCGACTCCCCTTATATCGACTAGGAATCCCCTCCTTCCCTCTAGGAAGCACCAAGCCACACTAGTCTTCCCTATCCTCCTGATACCCAGCAGTAGGATAAGAGGGTATCTAGATGCTCTCTCTAGTTCCTCGAGTTCCCATTCCCTATCAAAGAGGTCCTTCTTGGACTTCTTGGGTCTGAGGTCGAATAGCATTAGTTCCGACCCGGAACTTAGTTCCGACCCGGAACTTAAATGTGACTACATGGGTGAATCAAAAGGGGTACCTCCTCCTTAAGTAAGTCCCCTCTATGAAGGCCTCGCTGAATTCCGGATCCCTAGCCAGATCAACGTGCACGACTGCCGAATACAGTTTGTTGAACCTGTTAAATACATCTTCACTTAATATTAAGAGTTTAGCTCCTGATAACGCCATGTTGCCTAGGGAAACCACAATCTCCGGCTCAACTGGTGGGATGAGGCCCACTTCAATAGCATCCATCGGATCCACATGGCTTCCAAAAGTACCAGCGAGGTAGACTCCCTTCAGGTCATTATACCTCAGATTCTCCCTTCTCATGAGGATATTCCACGCCGAGTAAACAGCAGCCACTGCCTTCTGAACCTCTCTCACATCCCTCCGAGTCATCTCTATCTTAGGCGAGTCTACCAGCCTGAGCCTCCCCTCCAATTCCCTAGACATTCTCCCATTCTCAGAAAGGAGACCTCTTCTCAACATTTCAGCCACGGTCGAGATCAGTCCCGAGCCACTCAGGCCTAAGGGCCTCCCTTCTACTTCCACCTTGATTTCCCCATCTCTGATCTCCACCTTGTTTATCGCCCCACGAACACCGCCCACTCCGGATGGGACGTTCGATTCGAAGGCTGAACCGGCTGGAGCGCTAGTTACCAGCATATCGTTGGCAACGAGTATCACTTCGGTGTTGGTTCCCAAGTCGATCAGGAGGTAGGGTCTCTCCAGCCCGAGCATTTCTGCCACGATTAAGTCAGATAAGGCATCGGAACCGACGAAACCTGCCAAGGGTGGGGGAATTAATAGCCAGCTTTCAGTCAGCTTCTTAAATCCAGCCTCTTCTGCGGGCCCAGAAACCCACATCCTGAGGGGAGGCTCGAACGGCGCTGCAGATAGAGGCTCGACAGGTAATCCGAGGAGGAGCGCGTGCATCACTGAGTTTCCTACCACTGAGATCACGGATATATCTTCTTCCCTGATTCCAGAAGCCCTGCACAGCTTTAGGGCCAGATCTTCTATGCCCTGAATTGCCAGATCCTTAAGTTCCTCTCCCCTACCCTCCAAGGCCTTCTCCATTCTAGTGACTACGTCAGCTCCTCTCGACACTTGGGGGTTCCTTATGAATCCTTCCATTAAGGGTCTCCCGCTCCTCAAGTCGAGCAGTGATCCTGATATGTTAGTGGTTCCAAGGTCCACCGCTAGCCCCACCTCCCCATCTCCATCACCGGATCGGAAAGCTATTCCCCTGAAACTGAGTGATGGTTTGGGAAGAGATCTGGGGAGGGCCATATCTCCTGAGTTCGATCTTCTGATCAATGGTTTCAACTCAAATCGGGGCATCATTCCCGAGACCGTAGCCACTGGGGCGATACTAGGAACCTCAATTACTGCATCTCCCAGAACCCTAGTCCTGCAGGCCAGCCTCAATCCCCTATCCATAATTCCAATCAGTTGCTCCTCCCTGCTCGGGGGGGTCACCTTCCCCTCTATTACCCTCACAGCGCAGCCACCGCAGTATCCCGCTCCTCCGCAGGGTAGTGGAAGGACCATTACCCTGTTCACAACAGCGGAGAGTAGCTCTCCTTCCTCAGCTTCGACCTCTACATCGGCGGGTAATATCCTAACCTTCACTTTGGATCTTCTTGAAATGATCTAACCACCTCCGCGATCACTTTCAGTTTTCCTATTGCAGATTCGTAAGCTTTCGGACCAGCTGCTTTAAGACCGCCAAATCCACAGTCTCCACTCACAAGATCTACCCTCTCCTCACCGAATTTCTCGATTATATCTCCTAAAAGAAGGATAACCTCCTCTCTCCCTTCTACCCTTAAGTTTTGAGCACTAACAACACCGGGTGAGATTATCTTGTCACCTTCCTCCAATCCCTCCCTTGAGAACCTTTCCAGATTAGATCTGGAGTCATAGAACTCGTGACTGAGGTACGTGAGAGGTAAGTTCATCAGCAAGGATGTCAATCTAGGGGAGAGCTTGCCGCATATATGAGTACCCCTCCTAGCCGTCACATCGGAGAATATTACCTCATAGGATTCCACTATGTCTTCCTCTGTGTAGCTGAAAAGTATCCTCTTCCCGACCAAAAGGCCTATTACTGGCTCATCAACAAATATGTAGCCAAATCCCTTCGAATCCATTTCCCTAGATATGTTGGCTACGTACGGTACGAAGAAATCGAATAGCATCCTCTTATCGGCCAGCAAGGAGTTGAATATTCCTCCTTCGCCTATTTCAACCCTGCTGGCTAGGGTAAAAGGCCCTGTTATTGGAAGTCTAACTTTAGAGAGGTTGAAGCCAGCTTCTTTGGCTACCTCTAGGAACCATTCGACTTCTTCTATTCTAATCCGAGGTTCTCCCCTCAGATCAATTGGCCTATACTTGCCTCCTCCTATGGGCTCCAGGTATCCCATCTCAGCAAGGGGCTCGAGATACATATCTGTGAAGGGCCTGAGTTGAGGTACAGGGGGTACCGATATTCCCGCATCTAATGTATCTAGGAAAGCTCTCCTCAAGTTGCTGAGGGAGTGATCTAGGGGATAGCTGCCCACATGAGATGTATCCATTTCGATACCCATTCTAGAAGACTCTCGGAGAAATAGGCATTAGCGCTGGTCCAAAGGATATTCAAGCGAATAGTCAGCTCAGTCGTCAGACTGGAGAATATACAGTGTTATGCTTAGGGCTATTTTACCTAGAATGCACTCAAAGCTCTTAATTATTATACTCTAGCAACTGCAGATGATGGTAGATTCAGAAACAAAGCTAACATGCCTCATAGGCCATCCAGTTTCCCATTCCATTTCTCCAATAATACACAACGCTTCCTACAGAAGCTTGGGATTGAATTCCATCTACCTGGCTTTTGATGTAACTGACCTGCTAAAGGCAATTAACGGTCTAAAAGAGCTAGGTGCTGTTGGTTGCAATGTAACTATACCTCACAAGGAAGCGGCTTACACCTTAATGGAATGGCTGAGTGATAGCGCTAAGCAGACAGGTGCGGTAAATACTGTGAAGTTCGATGACGGCTTCCTAGGATACAACACCGATGTAAGTGGTGTACTCTATAGCTTGGAACTACTTGGCGAAGGACATTTCGATAGGGCCCTCCTCCTAGGTGCCGGAGGGGCAGCGAGATCGGTTCTAGTTGGTATTGCAGGGAGG